>CALBEG010000092.1 GCA_937927455.1 uncultured Elioraea sp.
GCGACGAGCGGCACCACCGGCGCGGCCTCGGCGACCAGCCCGGCAACGAATCCCTGCCAGGTGCGGAGCGCCGCCAGCGCCTCGGCCGCGTAGTCGTGCCGGTCGTAAACCGCGACCAGCCCGCCGCGGCCGAAGACGTGATTGAGCGCGGCCTCGGCGGCCTCGCGCGCAACGCCAAGTCGGCTCATCCCGGTGCGTGCGGTCCGGCGGAGGTCGTGCCAGCGCCACGGCGCGAGTGCCGGCATGCCGGCCTTGGCCGCGAGCGCGCCTAGGCGCGCATCCAGCCGTGTCTTGATCTTGGAGAACCCGCTCAGTGCAGAGCCGCGAACATGCCCCAGAAGCGCATGCGCAGGGTCGAGCTCCGCGGCATCCTCCGGCCAGACGGCAGCGAGCTCGGCGAGGGCGAGCGGCCCGAGCGGCACCGCGTGCGCGGAGCGGCCCTTGGTGCGCGCAGCCGGGATCGTCCAGAGCCCAGCGTCGCGATCGATTTCGCCGAGCCGCAGACCCGCGACTTCACTGCGCCGGCAGGCCGTCAGGATCAGCAGGCGAACGAAGGCACGCGGTTTGGGGGCGAGCGTCTCGGCCGCAACCCAGAGAAGCCGCAGTTCATCATCCGACAGCGTGCGCTCGCGGGCGGCTACCGGGGGCGCAAGCCGGGTCGCCGCCCGGCGCGGCAGGGGCGAGGCATCGATCCATCCCGACGTCTCGGCAAAAGCAAGGAACGCGCCGATGACGCGCGCCACGTTGCCGGCGGCGGCGGGGCCACGCTCGCGGTGCGCGGCGGCAATGAGCCGCGTCCAATCCGCGCGCGTGGTGTTGCGCAGCGCGCGCTTGCCGAGCGCGGGATCGACGATCAGGCGGAGCGTGCGCTCGACGCGCTCGCGGTGTGCGTCCGACCAGCCGCGCCCGCGCAGCGCGGTGCGCGCTGCGATCGTGGTCCATTCCTGCCAGCGTTGCGCGACGGTCGGCTCGGCTGCCTCGGCGCGGCGGCGTTCGCGGGCTTGGCGTCGTTCCGCCACCGGATCGGCGCCACGGGCGATGGTGGCGAGCGCGGTGAGCGCGGCCTTGCGCGCCTCGGCGAGTCCGAGCGCGGGGTAGGTGCCAAGCCTGATGCGGGAGTGCTTGCCGGCTACGGTGCGAGCGCGCAGTGCCCACGTCGCTTTCCCCCGCGCCGTGATGCGGAGGTGCAGTCCGCGTACGCGGGTGTCCCAGAGTTCCATGCGGCCCGAGCTCGGCGGCCTCAGCGCGCGGAGGGCGGCATCGGTGAGGTTGAGTCGCATCGGCATCGTTCCGGACGCGGTGTGCCCCAAACGCCGGGGGCACAATGGGGGCACAAAATATACGCGATGCCCAGCAACGTCCAGAAACCTATCGCAATGAAGTAAGAGGTAATATCAATGGATTAGACGGACAATGCACTCGGAGCGTGACGGATTCCAGAGGGTCGTCACGGCACTCATAATGCCGGGGTCGGCGGTTCAAGTCCGCCCGCCGCTACCACGCACGCTCTCTCTCGGCGTCGTGGCAAACAGGGCAAACCGCGCTAAAGCCACAGGAGAGGGTACGGGGCGGCGAACGCGGTTGCCGGCCGAACGCCCTAGGGTGGTCAGAGGTCGAGATCGACCCAGATCGCGTGGTGGTCGGAGGCCGCGTGCACGGGGGCAGTGAGCTCGGAATAGACGTCCCACCGCTGCGGTCGCAGCCCCGGCCACGCGCCCTTGCGAAAGATCCCGCCCTTGGTGACGCGCGCGAACAAGGCGGGCGAAAGCAGGATGTAGTCGATCTTCTCGTTGTCGCGTCCCTTGCCATAGGTGCCGATGCCGCGCCCCCCTGTGCGCGCGCGATACTCAAACTCGGTGAATGCAGCGTGCTCCGAAACGTCCTTGAGGTCGGTGCCACGCAGAAGCGGCGAAAGCGGGTCGCTGTCCGGCGTGTCGTTCAGGTCACCGAGCACGACAATGTTGTCGTGGCCTTCCCGGCGCAGTCGGCGGTAGATGTCCGCCACCGTCTGCGCTTGCAGACGTCGCTTCTCGTTGGCGCGGCGCTGGCCGTCCCTGCCCGGGGCGAACTTGCTCTTGAAATGGTTCGGCACGACAATGAGTGGCTCGCCCGAAGGCGTGGTGACGAGGTATTCGGGGCAGTCACGGCTGAACACGACCTCGCCTGACGGGGAGCGGAGGTCGACGTTCGAGCGCATCAGCCCGATCGGAAACCCTTCGCGGGTGGCGAGCCCGACATCGATGCCGCGGTCGTCATTGCCGTCGATCAGCATGAGGTGCCGGTAGCCCTGGTCGGGCGCCACCCCCACCTTGGGCAGCAACAGGTCGTGGAAGCGACGCAGCACGGGGCGGCTCTCCGCCTCCACCACGGCGAGGATGTCGGCAGCCACGTCGCGGATCACGCGCGCGGTGTTCATCATCGCGATCTCGTCCACCGCCTCGGTGACGAGTTCGCACCAACCGACCCAGTCCGCCCGACCGCTGGCGACGATCATCGGTTCTCCGCCGCGTGGAGTGTGCACGAGTTTGCCGCGGATGCGCCGGATCAGCGCGAAGGGCCCAGCGTAGCGCGGCGGACGAAGCTCGAGCGCCTCCATCAGCGCGAGCATGTCTCGTTTTGAGGCCGCATCATACGTCTCCCGCTCGAACAGCTGGTTCAGTTCGGCGTAGGCGTCGAGCACATCCTGGTGCGCACCGGGCGTCTCGGCGTTCAGTGCCCGCGCACGGTCGAACAGGTTCTCGACATTGAAGGCGGCGATGCGGATGGGCACGGCGCCCTCCCCTGATCGGTTGCTCAGGCGAACGCACGCTCGCGCAGATCGGCTCGCCAGGGAAGCCGCCCGCCGCCCGGTGTCACGCAAACGACACGAACGGACCCGGGGCGCTTCCTCACGCCATGCGCGCGCGAAGGATCGCCGTGAGCCGCCCGATCAGCGGCCAAGCCAGCAACACCAGCCCCGCCGTCATGACGAGCCCCGACAACCAGCCGTGGAAGAAGACCCAAAGCGACCCCTCCGAGAGCAGGAGCGACTGGCGGAAGGCTTGCTCCGTCCGATTGCCGAGCACGAGCGCGAGCACCATCGGCGCGAGCGGATAGTCAAGCTTCTTCATCACGTAGCCGATCAGCCCGAACACCAGCATCAGCACGACGTCGAACATCGCGTTGTTGACCGTGTATGCACCGATCACGCAGGCGATGAGGATGAGGGGGGCGATGATGGCGAAGGGAATGCGCAGAATCGCGGCGAAGACGGGCACGAGGGTGAGCACGACCAGGAAGGCTGCGACATTGCCCAAGTACATCGAGGCGATGAGGCCCCACACGAAATCCTTCTGTTCGACGAACAGCATCGGCCCCGGCTGCAGGCCCCACATGATGAGGCCGCCCAGCAAAACGGCGGCGGTGGGAGAGCCCGGCACGCCCAGGGCGAGCATCGGCAGCAACGCCGAGACGCCGGCCGCGTTGTTCGCCACCTCGGGTGCGACCACACCCTCAATCCGCCCGGTACCGAAGGCAGCCCCATCTTTGGAGAGCTTGCGCGCCATCCCGTAGGACATGAAGGACGCTGGCGTCGCACCCGCTGGGGTAACGCCCATCCAGCAGCCGATTACGGATGAGCGGAGTGCGATCGCGCCGTGGCGCGGCAACTCCTTCCACACCCGAAACACCACGCCCGGGTCAATGCGCGCCCTCGCGCCTTCGAACTGCAACCCCTCTTCGACCGCGATCAGGATCTCCGAGATGCCGAAGAGGCCGATCACCGCAACTAGGAAGTCGAAGCCGCGCATCAGCTCCATCGAGCCGAAGGTGAGGCGAAGCGCTCCTGTCACCGTATCCAGGCCCACGCAGGCGAACAGGAAGCCCGCCATCATCGATGCGATTGTTTTCCAGGCTGAGCCGCGGCCTTGGCCAACGAAGGCGGCAAAGGAGAGGAACATCACGGCGAAGAATTCCGGCGGGCCGAAGCGCAGAGCAAAGCGGGCGACGAGCGGGGCGATCGCGGTGATCATGACAATGGCGACGAAGGCACCGAAGAAGGAGGAGGTGAAGGCCGCCACTAGCGCCTCGGCCGCGCGTCCCTTCTGCGCCATCGGGTAGCCATCGAACGTCGTGGCGACCGACCATGGCTCGCCCGGAATGTTGAACAGGATGGAGGTGATCGCGCCGCCGAACAGGGCACCCCAGTAGATGCAGGAAAGCATGATGATCGCGCTCACCGGCTCCATCGAAAAGGTGAGCGGCAGAAGGATCGCGATGCCGTTCGCCCCCCCGAGCCCCGGCAACACCCCGATGACGACGCCAAGCAGGACGCCGACCAGCATCAGCACCATGTTCGAGGGCGTCAGCGCGACCGCGAATCCAGCGGCGAGCGCGGCGAGGTTTTCCATCGCTCAGTATCCGAGCAGGTCTTCGAGGGGGCCCTTGGGCAGCGAGACGAAGAACCAGAGTTCAAAGACGACGAAGATGATGACAGCCGTCGCGACCGCGGAGGCGATGGCGGCAAGCCACGAATAGCCGCCGAGGCGGATCATGAACCACGCAAGCAAGCCGGCGGAGGCGACATAAAGCCCGACGAGGTGCATCGCGGCCACAGAGAGGGTGGTGGGGATGAAGACGCGCGCGACCGAGGCGAGCTGCTCGTTGGTGGCGAACATGGCACGGGTGCGACGCAGCACCGCGCCTGCCAGCACCGCGCCCGAGGCGAGCATGAGGAGCGCGCCCACCCAGTAGGGAAAAGTGCCTGATTGCGGACCATCAAAGCCCCAGCCGAAGCCGATGCGTGCGGAATCGAACATCGCGACCCCGCCCAAGGCGGCGAAGCTGAGCGCGGTCGCGATTTCGACGGGGCGCGCGCGCAAGCCCCGCGGCACTTCGCTCACGGCTAGCGATCCGACGCGTCGGCAGCGCTCAGCGCGCGAGGAAGCCCGCTTCCGCCATCAGGCTGCGATGCCGCTCCTCCTCGCGCGCCACCCACTGCGCGAAGGCCTCGCCCGTCATCGTGGTGAGATTGAAGGCGCCTTCCGTCATCAGCTGCTGCCACTCGGGAGTGGCGCGCACACGATCGAGCAAGTTGACATAATACTGCACCACAGCGGGCGCGATGCCGGGCGCGCCAAAAATGCCGCGCAGCATCAGGTACTCGACGTCAAGCCCCGCTTCCTTGCAGGTCGGGATGTCTGACCAAGCCATCGTTTCCGTCACCTTGTCGGTTACGGTCAGGCGCTTGCTGTCGAAGACGCAAAGCGGGCGAAGCGTGCCGGAGCGCCAGTGCTGCACGGCCTCGATTGGGTTGTTGACGGTCGCATCGACGTGCCGGCCGACGAGCTGCACCGCGACTTCGCCACCGCCGCGGAACGGCACGTAGGTAAAACGGGCTCCTGTGGCGCGCTCGATCGCCACCGTGATGATCTGGTCTTCCTGGCGCGAACCGGTGCCGCCCATGCGAAGGCGGCCTTCGCGCGCAGCGGCGATGAACTCGGGCACGCTGCGCCAGGGGCTTTCCGCGTGCACCCAGAGCACGAACTGATCGAGCGCCATCATCTTGACCGGTGTGAGGTCGCGCCACGACACCGGCACGCCGGTGGCGAGCGGCGTGGTGAACAGGTTCGACAGCGTGATGACCAAAAGGTGGGGGTTGCCGCGGCTGTTTTTCACTTCGAGGAAGGCCTCGGCGCCGGCCCCGCCAGGCTTGTTCTGCACCACGACCGGCTGGCGCGCGAGGTTGTGCTTGGAGACGATGCCCTGGATGGCGCGCGCCATCTGATCCGCCCCGCCGCCTGTGCCCGCGGGCACGAGGATGGTGATCGGCCGCGATGGCTCCCAGGCTTGCGCTGCTGCCCGCCCGGGCAGTGCAGTGAACGCGACTGAGAACGCGAACAGAGGCGCGGCTGCGCCGAGCAGCGTGCGTCGAGGCGTCATGCCATTCCCTTGCGTGTGATCGAGCTGGGCTCCCATCGGACGAGGGCGGGGTCATAGGGTTGCGGCACAGGTAAATCAAACGAAAACTCCTGTCGCGAATTTACATTGCGACGCAACAGAATGCCAGTCGGCTTGTTCGGGGGCTTGCGTCGCCGCTAGTCCCGCTGCATCCGTGCCCCTTGTCTTGTCGGAACTCGTCCCATGCCCGCCCACGCCACGCTCGCCCACCTGCTCGCCGCCCGCGCCCCTGCCTCGGTCGCATTGCGCGCGCCCGGCCGCGCCCCGCTCACTTCCGCTGCGCTCATGGCGCTTGCCGAGCGCACGCGCGCGAGGCTGAACGCGCTCGGCATCGGCAGGGGCGATCGGGTGGCGATCGTTCTGCCGAACGGGCCAGAGATGGCGGCTGCGTTCCTCGCAGTTGCCACCGCGGCCACCACCGCTCCCCTCAACCCCGCCTATCGTGAGGACGAGTTCGCCTTCTACCTCGAGGATTTGCGCGCGAAGGCGCTGATCGTGCTGAAGGGGGCGGACAGCCCGGCGCGGGCAGCGGCGGCACGGCTGAATGTTCCGATTCTCGAGCTCGTTCCCGGCGAGGAGGCAGGCGAGTTCACGCTGGACGGCGGTTTGTCCGGCTCAGCGGCAAATCCGGGCCCGGCCGGTGAAAACGATGTCGCCCTCGTCCTGCACACCTCAGGCACCACGGCGCGGCCGAAGATCGTTCCGCTCACCCAAGCCAATCTCTGCGCCTCGGCCCACCACATTGCGACCACGCTCGCGCTCTCGCCCGAGGATGCGTGCCTGAACATCATGCCGCTTTTTCACATCCACGGCCTGGTTGCCGCCGTGCTCGCCTCGATGCACGGCGGGGGCGCGGTGATCTGCACGGCGGGCTTCGACGCGCTGCGCTTCTTCCGCCAGCTCGACGCGGAGAGGCCCTCCTGGATCACCGCCGTGCCGACCATGTACCAGGCGATCCTCGCGCGGGCCGACCGCAACGCGGACAGCATTGCGCGGGCGAAACTGCGCTTCCTGCGTTCCTCCTCAGCCTCGCTGCCCGCGCCCGTGATGCTGAAGCTGGAGGAGACCTTCTCCTGCCCGCTCGTCGAAAGCTACGGCATGACGGAAGCCTCGCACCAGATGGCCTCCAACCCGCTCATGGGGCCGCGCAAGCCGGGCTCCGTCGGCCTCCCGGCGGGGCCCGAGATCGCGATCATGGACGAGGAGGGCAACCTCCTGCCTCAGGGCGCGACAGGCGAAGTGGTGATTCGCGGCCCGAACGTGACCAAGGGTTACGAGAACAACCCTGAGGCCAACGCCAAGGCCTTCACCAGGGGTTGGTTCCGCACCGGCGATCAGGGCGCGTTCGATGCCGAGGGCTATCTCACGCTCACAGGGCGGCTCAAGGAACTGATCAACCGCGGGGGTGAGAAGGTGAGCCCGCTCGAGGTCGACAACGTTCTCTCCGCCCATCCGGCGGTGGCGCAGGCGCTCACCTTCGCCGCCCCCCACCCGAAGCTCGGCGAGGAGGTGGCGGCGGCGGTCGTGTTGCGCGAGGGCTTGGAGGTGAGCGAACAGGGCCTGCGCGATTTCGCGGCACAGAGCCTTGCTGACTTCAAGGTGCCGCGGCGGATCGTGTTCGTGCCCGAAATCCCAAAAGGAGCGACCGGCAAGCTGCAGCGCATCGGGCTCGCCGAGAAATTGGGGGTGCGGTTCTGATGCGGATCTGCGTCTTCGGGGCGGGCGCGATCGGCGGCCTGATGGCGGCCCGCCTTGCGCACAAAGGCGAGCACGAGGTGACGGTCGTCGCGCGGGGCCCGCACCTTGCAGCGATGCAGGAGAAGGGACTGGTGCTGCGCTCGGAGGGCGAGGAGATCCTCACCCGCCCGCGCGCGGTGGCCACCGCAGCCGAGGCCGGGCCGCAGGACTACGTCATCATCACCCTGAAGGCGCACTCCCTGCCCGGGGTGGCGCAGGCGATGCAGCCCCTCTTCGGGCCCGAGACGGCGATCGTTTCGGGCGTGAACGGGATCCCGTGGTGGTATTTCCATCAACATGGCGGACCGTTCGATGGCCGTTCCGTCGAGAGCGTCGACCCGGGCGGCACGCTCCTGCGCCTCCTTCCACCCGAACGCTGCATCGGCTGCGTTGTCTACCCAGCAGCCGAGGTGGTGGAACCCGGCGTGGTCGAGCACAGCTACGGAGACCGCTTCTCGCTCGGCGAACCGGACGGGTCGAAGAGCGAGCGAGTGCTGCGGCTTGCGGAGGCGCTGATCGCGGCCGGCTTCAAGGCGCCCGTGCGGCCGCGCATCCGAGACGAGATCTGGGTCAAGCTCTGGGGCAATCTGACCTTCAACCCCGTCTCTGCCCTCACCCTGCAGACTCTCGACGTGCTGACGGGGGACCCCGAGTTGCGGTCGGTCTGCCGGGCAATGATGGTGGAGGCGCAGGCGATCGGCGAGGCTTTGGGCATTCGTTTTGGCATCGATGTCGACAAGCGAATCGCCGGGGCGGCGGAGGTGGGGGCGCACCGAACCTCCATGCTGCAGGACCTCGAACGCGGGCGGCCGATGGAGATCGACGCGCTCCTCGGTGTGGTGGTGGAGTTCGCCGACCTCACAGCGGTTCCGGCACCGACCTGCCGCACGGTGCTGGCCCTGCTGCGCGCCCG
>CALBEG010000093.1 GCA_937927455.1 uncultured Elioraea sp.
GATCGCGCACAGCCTCGTCTCCCTCGCAGGCCTTGTGCTCATCGTGTGGGGCTTCGGCAGCTATCGCGCCGAGGGCTACATCCCGCTCTGGGATCCGCCCATCGGCTTGCGCCACACTGCCACGCTTCTTCTCTTACCGGCAATGATCCTGCTCGCTGCCGCGTACGCGCCGGCCGGACTAATCAAAGGGGTGACGCAGCACCCGATGCTGACGGGGGTGAAGCTCTGGGCCTTCGCGCACCTGCTCGCCAACGGCGATCTCGGCTCGGTGATCCTGTTCGGAGCCTTCCTTGCCTGGGCGGTCTTTGACCGGATCGCGGTGAAGCGTCGCGAGGGCGGAACAGTGCGCGTCCGCACCGGCTGGAACAGGGGAGACTGGATCGCGGTCGGGCTGGGCGCAGTCGCTTGGATCGGCTTCATCGGCGGGCTGCATCGCTGGCTGTTCGGGGTCGGCGTCTTCGCATGACGGAGGGCGCGCCTCTGCCCGCCCCGCTTGTGCTCGAACGCGCCCTGCTTACCGTCCTCCCCGCCTCGCGCATCGCCTTCCTGGGCAGTACCGTGGTGCGGGCCGCCGCCGGCGGCTCGTCTCGGCTCAATTGCGCCACCTGGCTCGATCCCGTGGATCAGCAGGATCTGCCGGGACGCGTCGCGCGGATCGAGGCCTGGTACGACAGGCTCGGCCTGCCCGCGCGCTTTCGCCTCACGCCCCTCTCCCCGCCCGCCCTCGACCATGCGCTGATGCTGCGGGGCTATTCGCGCGCCGAGGATGTGGTGGTGCTCACCGCCCCGCTCGATGGGCTTCCGCTGCCCGACGGGCCGGCAGAAATCGCGGACGAGCCAGACGAGGAGTGGTTCGCCGCCAATGAGGAAGCGGGCGAACGCACCCCTGCCCGGATGGCCGAGATCCGCGCTGCGCCTGCGCTCATGCTGGTGCCGGATGCCTGGATTTCCGTCCGCTCCGGGCGGCGGGTCGCCGCCACCGGCTTCGTCGCCACCGACGGCAGGCATGCGGGGCTCTCCTGGCTCGCCACCCTGCCGTCCTGCCGCGGCCAAGGGCTCGCACGCCGCGTGGTGCTGGCAGGGTTCGGCTGGGCGCGGACGGAAGGGGCGGCGTGGGGCTTCGTGCAAGTCGAGACGTCGAACGACGCCTCGCTCACCCTCTTCCGCCGCCTCGGCTTCCGCGAGGCGTACCGCTACGGTCTGCGCACGCGGGCCTGACGCCTCGTCACGCCGGCTTCGGCGCGAGTTGCGCGATCCAGGCGACGAAACGGTCGAGCATCGTCTCCACCATCGCCCGCGTCGCCTCGTCGGTGATCGACCCGTCCGCGCCGAAGCGCGCGGCCGCGTTGGAGACGAACACGTTCGGCCCCGGCAGCACGGGGAGCTGAAGGTTCTGCAGGATCAGTCGCAGCTGCGACTGCGCCCGCGCCGTGCCCAGCATGCCGGGCGAGGCGCCGAGGATGGCGACGGGCTTGCCGGCGATCGGTGCCCCGCCCGCCGGGGTGGCGCGGGAAAGCCAGTCGATCGCGTTCTTCAGAGGGCCCGGAATGCCGGCATTGTACTCGGGGGTGACGATCATCACCCCATCGGCCCGCCGCACTACCTCGCCAAGAGCCAACACCTGAGGCGGCCAAGGGTCGCGCTCGAGGTCCTCGTCGAAGTGCGGAAGGTCGCGGATCGGCACCTCAGTGATCGCGAGCCTGGGCGCGGCAAGCGCGGCGGTCGCCGCGAGCAGCGTGCGATTCCAGGACCCGCGGCGGAGTGAGCCGCAGAGGGCGGCGACGGTGGTGCGGTCGGCCATGCTGAACCTCGGTTGGGGTGATTGAAGACCAGGCGGGAGGTGGGGCAAGGCGGGGCTGCGGCAAGCCCCGCCAGGCGTCACGGGATGAAGATGGTCGAACCGGTGGTGCGACGCCCCTCAAGCGCGCGGTGCGCCTCCGCCGCGTCCTTGAGTGCGAAGCGCTGGTTCACCTCGATCTTCACCGCACCCGAACGCACAACCTCGAACAGCGCGTTGGCGGATGCGAGCAGGTCCTCGCGCTTAGCCGTGTAGGTGACGAGGGTCGGGCGCGTGAGGAAAAGCGAGCCTTTCGCGGCGAGAAGGCCGATGTCGAAGGGCGGCACCGCACCGGATGCATTGCCGAACGAGACGAACAGGCCCAAGGGGGCAAGGCAGTCCATCGACTTCAGGAAGGTCTCGCGCCCCACGCTGTCGTAGACGACGGGCAGCATCTTCCCTTCGGTGATCTCCCTCACCCGCGCGACGAAATCCTCGCGCGTGTAGACGATCGGGAAGTCGCAGCCATGCGCGCGGGCGATCTCAGCCTTTTCGTCCGACCCCACGGTGCCGATCACGATGGCGCCGAGCTGTTTCGCCCACTGGCACATGATCAGCCCCACCCCGCCGGCTGCGGCGTGAATGAGGATGGTCTGCCCTGGCTTCACCGGGAAGGTCCGACGCAGCAGATACTCCGCCGTCATGCCCTGGAGCATCATGGCGGCTGCGGTCTCGAACCCGATGTCGTCGGGGAGCTTTACCAGCCGGTCAGCCTTGATGGTGCGCACCTCGGCGTAGGCGCCGATGGGAGCGGAAGCGTAGGCGACGCGATCGCCGGGCGCGACTTCGGTGACCCCGGGCCCCACCGCCTCCACCGTACCCGCCCCTTCCATACCGATGACGCAAGGAAGGCCGGGCGGCTTATAAAGACCGGTGCGGAAGTAGACATCGATGTAGTTGAGGCCCACGGCGGCGTGGCGAACCAGCGCCTCGCCGGGGCCAGGAGCCGGGGTCGGCACCTCCTCCCAGCGCAGTACCTCGGGGCCGCCGTGCTCATGGATCCGGATGGCGTGGGGCATCCCTCGTGTCCTTCGGACGTGGATGGTCTCAGAGCGCGCCTTCGAGGGCGAGCAGGAAGCGTTTCGTCTCCGCCCCCTCTCCGCCTGAGTAGCCGGCAAGCGCCCCATTGGCGGAGATGACGCGATGGCACGGGATGAGGATGGGGAGCGGGTTGCGGGCGCAAGCCCCCCCGATGGCGCGTGGCGAGGTGGCGAGCTCTCGCGCGAGGTCGCCATAGCCGCGGGTGGTGCCGCGCGGAATCGCCCGCAGGGCTGCCCAGACGCGACTTTGGAAGGGCGTACCTGGCGGGGCGAGGGGGAGGTCTTCGAAGGAGACCTCATCGCCATCGAAATAGGCCTGCAGCCGCGCGGCCGCGCGCGCGAGCAGAGGGGTGGCCGTGCGGTCGCGACCACGCCCCCAGTCCAGCGAGACGATGACGCCCTCCTCCTCGGCCAGCGTAATCTCGCCGAGCGGCGTGGTCAGGGCGAGCTGGGGCACGGGGAAAGGTCCGCGATGTCTCCCGGCATGGGCTCCCTTGTCCGAGGGGGCTTGGGGGGAGTCAAGCCGGGGCCCCCTCGGGCAGCCGGACCACCCCGGCGGCGACCAGGGACTCGATCTCGGCCGTGCTGAGCCCCGCTTCGGCGAGCACGGCGCGCCCATGCTCGCCGCTGGCGGGCGGCTGGCGGTCGAGCCCAGGGCGGGCTCCGTCGAGGGCGAGCGGCAGGGCGGGCAGCTTCGCCATCCGCCCATCGGGCAGCGTGACGGGAAGAAGCCCGCCCGAGGCGTTCAGGTGCGGGTCGTCGACCAGCTGTTCGGGCCGCGCGATCGGGGCGAAGGGAAGCCCGATCGCTTCGAAGCGCGCAGAGAGCGTGGCGGCATCGAGGGTGCCGAGCCGACGCTGCAGCTCTGGGATCAACCAGCCGCGCTCAGCCACCCGGCCATTGTTGGTGGCGAGCCGGGAGTCGGCAGCAAGGTCGGCGTAGCCGAAGGCCGTGCAGAACGCGCCCCACTGCGTGTCCGTCACCACGCCGAGGAAGACGCGCTCGCCATCGGCGGTGTCGATGATGTCGTACACACCCCAGGTCGGGTTGCGCACGGACATCGGCTGCAAAGGCCGCCCGGTGATCGCGTGCTGCGCCATGTGCTGGGCCATCAACAGCACGGTGTTTTCGTAAAGCGATGCGACAACATGGCTGCCGCGACCAGTGCGGTGCCGCTCTTCGAGGGCGGCAAGCACCCCGATCGCGCCGAACATGCCCCCCATGATGTCGTTGAC
>CALBEG010000094.1 GCA_937927455.1 uncultured Elioraea sp.
TCTGCGTCAGATTGCAGAAAATGCGGGCGAGGACGGGCCGGTCATCCTCGGCAAGGTGCTCGACAACGACGACTACGCCTGGGGCTATGACGCGCAGGCCGGCGAGTTCAAGGACCTCGTCAAGGCCGGCATCATCGACCCCACCAAGGTCGTGCGCACCGCGCTGCAGGATGCTGCCTCTGTCGCTTCTCTGCTGATCACCACCGAGGCGATGGTCGCCGAACGGCCGGAGAAGAAGGCTCCGCCAGCCGGTGGTGCAGGCAGTGGCATGGGCGACATGGACTTCTGATCGCCCGCGACGCTCTAACGCGCTTTGCAAAGGGGGCGCCTTTCGGGGCGCCCCCGTTTTCGTGTCCGCTCCTTGCACCGCGCACGCTTGACCGCGAGCGCCGAACCTGCGCCTACTTCATGCGCAATCGCGTTTGGCTCGCCTTGGCTTCCCGCACGCCCGGGTTCGCTTGGCTGACGAAGACCCGGTTGTCGGCACGGGGCACTTCCGCTCCGCGCCAATGTGCTGAAGCAAGGGAGGCCATGATGGCCACTGGCACCGTAAAATGGTTCAACGCGACGAAGGGCTACGGCTTCATCGTCCCTGACGACGGCGGCAAGGACGTGTTCGTCCACATCACCGCCGTCCAGGCGGCAGGCCTGCGCGGCCTGAACGAGGGACAGAAGGTAAGCTTCGAAGTCTCGATGGAGCGCGGTAAGCCTGCCGCCGGGATGCTGCGCGCGATCTGAGCGCGACCAGCTGCGACGACGAGGGGGCCGGGCCGCAAGGTCCGGCCCTTTTCGATTGCGGGCGCGCCCGCAGCGTCGGCGCCAAGCAGCTGGCGGGCGGAAGGTTGTGGTTCACGGAACTCATCTTCACCGATTTCGCCGGGTCTGCGGTCTACGATCCGCTGAAGTGGGACGAACGTCTTGGCGCCGCTTGGCCGCTGCGCAATGGCAAAGCGTATTTGGTCAGACCCGGGGTGCCTGCGCCGGCGAATTATCCACCGCTGCGCCCCTGAGCCACCCGACCCCCCTCCCCAACCGACACGGTCAGAGCCGCGCGTGCCGCGCCCTCGCGCCGCGCTCGATCGCAGCCGCCGCTAGCCGATCCACCTCCAGCCGATGGCGGATCAGCTCGAGCACACGGAGTTCCTCCTGTGCGGCTGCCCCGTCCGCTGCCGCCACCTCGACCGCAAACGCATACGCTGTCTCGCGCAGCCGCTTGGGCAGAGCATCCGCAATCAGCGCCAGCGCCTTGTCGAGCCCGTCCTCCTCGTCCAGCACGGCAACGCAGCGGTTGGCAAATGTGCTGAGCCCGCCTGTGTCGAACCCGTCGAAGGCCGGGGCCTGGGTGACGATGCGGCCGATCGCGGTCAGCTCCCGATCGGTCATGTTGCGATCCGCTGCCGAAACGAGCACCATCGCAAACACGAGCGCCTCCGCAGGCGACAGCGAAACCTCTTCGACCATGACCCAACGCCCTCCGTCCAACTGCCGGAGGGGACCGCCAACGACCCGCCGCGTCAAGCGCGGCCGAGAAAGCTGCGGATCTCCGCCACTGCCTGAGCGAGGCCCACCCTGCGCACTGCGACGCCCTCGGGAAGAGAAGAGAGAAGGCGTGACGGCACGCGGGAATCGAGCAGGACGAAACAGCCGCGATCGGTCTCGGCGCGGATCAGCCGCCCGAAGGCCTGGCGGAGACGCGCGCGCACGATTCGGTCGTCGATGGCGCCGGGGTTGGCACCACCGAACCGGGCCCGCCGGGCACGGTGCAGGATGGTCGGCCGCGGCCAGGGCACGCGGTCAAACACGACCAAGCGCAGCGACCGGCCGGGCACGTCCACCCCATCGCGCATCGCGTCCGTGCCAAGCAAGCAGGAATCCTCTTCGGCGCGGAACACCTCGACCAGGGTCGCGTTGTCCATCGCATCGACGTGCTGGGCATAGAGCGTGATGCCCGCCTCGGCGAGCGGGCCCGCAATGCGGGCGTGCACCTCGCGCAGGCGCGCGATCGCCGTGAACAGGCCCAAAGCCCCACCTCCCGCGGCCTCGAACAGCACACGATAGGCCGAGGCGACCTGGGCCAAGTCGTCGCGCGCCACGTCGGTGACGACGAAAGCGCGTGTGGCGGCCGCGTAGTCGAAGGGCGAAGCGACGGACGCGCGCACGGCCGGAGCGAGCAGGTGGATCGCGCCCGTCGTCTCCTCCGCTGCCGCCCAACAAGCCTCTTCGCTGCCAGCGCCCGGATCGCGCAGGGTGGCGGAGGTGACGAGAAGCCCGTGCGCGGGTTCGGCAACGATCCCGATGAAGGGAACGGTCGGGTCAACCCAATGCCGACGCACGCCGACATCCGCTTCCTGCCCCTGGCGCTGGGCAATCTCGAACCAATCGACGAATCGTTCGCCCGGCGCGCCGCGCTCGGCCCTCCCCTCCGCCACCGCGCGCAGCATCTCCCGCCACGCGGCAAGCGGCTCGAGCGCGCGTTTGGCAAGGCTTTTCGCCACACTCTCGATACGCCGCCGGGTCTCGGTCTCCAGCGTGTCGGCCTTCGTCGCCAGCCGATCAAGAAGCCCCTGGCGCAGCCGCGCCAGCGGGTGTTCGAGCCGTGCCAGCACCCTCTCAAGCCGCTCCGCCGCTTCGGCGAGGCCAGGAATGGTGGGCAGCACCTCGGTCTCGCGCGCAACCCCTTCGGCCTCGCGCGAGCGGGCAAGCACCTGGGCGCGCACGAGGCGGAGGAAGGCCTCGCAGGGGTTTGCTGCGCCGGGGTCGAGCCCGCCCAGCTCAGGCCGCTCGGCGTCCGCAAGCCGCGCAAGCCAGCCCTGTTCGGGCAGCGCCTTGGCGGCGACGATGGCAGCATCCAGCGGCTCGAGCAAAGCGGGCGTGTTCGCCACCAGGTCCTCAACCCGCCGGCGCAGACCCCGGACCCGACTCCTCCCGCCCTCCGCGCCCCTGATCCAGCGCCTCAGCTCAGCTGCCTCCGCGCCGGACAGGACGGCGGAGAACACGGAGTCCGCCGCGTCGAACAGGTGGTGGCCCTCGTCGAACACATACCGGTACGGCAGGGCGGGATCATCAAGCCCGCCCCAGGCGGCCTGCACCATGACGAGGGCATGGTTGGCGATGACGAGGCTTGCCGCCCTGGCGCGGCGCACGGTGCGTTCGATGAAGCAGGCGCGATAGTGAGGGCAGGCGGCGTGAATGCATTCGCCGCGCCGGTCAGCGAGGCCAAGCGTATGGGCTTGCCCCACCAGCTCCGACAGCCAGCCGGGAAAGTCGCCGCCGACCAGGTCGCCGTCGCGCGTCACTTGAGCCCAACGGCTGATCAGCCCAAGCGCGACCGTGGCGCCACCGCCTCGACCGAGCCCCGCGACCGCCTCCTCGTAGTTGAGCAGGCAGAGGTAATTCTCCCTGCCCTTGCGCACGACCACGCGGGCGCGGCGTTCCCCTTCGTCGGGGTAGAGGCGCGCGGTTTCCGCCTCGACCTGGCGCTGCAGGTTGCGCGTATAGGTGCTGATCCAGACGGGGGCCCCGTTCCGTTCCGCCCACAGGCTCGCAGGTGCCAGGTAGCCTGCCGTTTTGCCTGTTCCCGTGCCGGCTTCCGCCAGCACCATGCGCGGGGCGCGCTCAGCGATTCTCGGCGCGAAGGCGGCACAGGCGGCGGAAGCGAAGTCGGCCTGGCCGGGCCGGTTCTCTGCCTCCGCGCCGAGCATCTCGGCCAGCCGTCGCCGCGCCTCCCGGGGGTCGACAGCATGCTGAGCCGGCTGCGGCGGAAGCGGGATCTCGTCCCACTCTGCCAGCCGTTCCCAAACCCGGAGCGCGTGGGGGGCGGGCGTCGCCTCCGGGGCGGCGAGAGCGGCCAGAACAGAGGCGGCCCAGGGCCACCCCGCCTGTCCCATCAGCGCGGCGAGCCCCGCTGCGGTCGCGTTGACCGGTGCCGCGCGCGCCGCGGCAAGGCCGCGCAGAAGCGCGATCGCCACCTCGCGGATGAGCCCGGCCTCCGCCTCTAGGCCTGCGGGGCGAGCGAGCCCGAGCGCATCGGCAAGCCCCGCGGGCGAAGGCACGATCACTTCGGCAGGGCGGACGAAGGCGAAAAGCTCCAGCACATCGGCAGTCGGGAAAGCGCCGAGGCCTATCCGCCGTGCGGTGGCCGGCGCGTGACAGACGATCGGCATCGCGCCCTCCTTCACCCGCGCCCGCACGGCGGCAGGGTCGGCGGGCACGAGCTCGCCGGTGGGCTCGAGCAGCACCGCGCGGCCATGTCGCGCGGCGATCACTGGCCCCGCCGGCAGGACCAGGCTTGGCTGCAGACGCGCGCTCACCCCCGCCCCCTCACGTTGACCGCCCGCGGACCCCTTCCTAGGTTGCCGCGATGACCACCGAGCCTGCCCTCTCGTCCGCCGATCTGCGGCATGTGCGCGCCTGGCCCATCCAGGAGGCTTTGCGCGTGGTCGAACGGCTCGCGCGGTCGGGCAAGGGAGAGGCCCTGTTCGAGACGGGCTACGGCCCCTCCGGCCTGCCGCACATCGGCACCTTCGGCGAGGTGGTGCGCACCACCATGGTTCGCCACGCCTTCTCGCGCCTTTCTCCCCTGCCCTCGCGCCTGATCGCCTTCTCCGACGACATGGACGGGCTGCGCAAGGTGCCGGAGAACGTGCCGAACCGCGAGCTGCTCGCGCAGCATCTGGGCAAGCCTCTCACCGCGGTGCCCGATCCTTTCGGCACGCACGAGTCGTTCGGTCATCACAACAATGCCCGCCTGCGCGCCTTCCTCGACCGGTTCGGCTTCGACTACACGTTCGCCTCGTCCACCGAGTACTACCGTTCGGGCCGATTCGACGGTGCTCTCTTGCGCGTGCTCGAGGCCTACGACGAGGTGATGGCGGTCATCCTGCCCACGCTCGGGCCGGAACGGCGCGCCACATACTCGCCCTTCCTGCCGATCTGCCCGCGCACGGGGCGCGTGATGCAGGTGCCGATCCTCGAGCGCAAGCGGGACGCGGGCACGGTTGTGTGGCGAGACGAGGAGACCGCGCGGCTGATCGAAACTCCCGTCACGGGCGGGCATTGCAAGCTGCAGTGGAAGGCCGACTGGGCGATGCGCTGGTACGCGCTCGGTGTGGACTACGAAATGTCGGGCAAGGACCTGATCGATTCCGTCCGCCTCTCTTCGCGCATCTGCCGGATCCTCGGCGCGGCGCCTCCCGAGTCCTTCACCTACGAACTCTTCCTCGACGAGAAGGGGGAGAAGATCTCGAAGTCGAAGGGCAACGGGCTCGCGGTGGAGGAGTGGCTGGCCTACGCCCCGCCCGAAAGCCTCGCCCAATTCATGTACAACAAGCCGCAGACGGCGAAGCGTTTGTATTTCGACGTCATTCCGCGCACGGTCGACGAGTACCTCGCCAATGTCGACCGGGCGCGACGCGAACCGCCCGAGGCTCTGCCCGAGAATCCCGCCTGGCACATCCATCTCGGCCACATTCCCGACGATGCGGGCTCTCCCATCCCTTTCTCCATGCTGCTCAACCTCGCCTCCGTGGTGAACGCGGACCGGCCCGAGATGCTGTGGGGCTTCATTCGCCGCTACAACCCCGATGCCACGGCCGACCGCTTTCCCATGCTGGCGCGGCTTGTTGCCCATGCCGTCGCCTACCACCGCGATTTCGTCTTGCCAGCGAAACGCTTTCGCCAGCCCTCTGCCGAGGAGCGCGCTGCGCTTGCCGACCTTGCAGAGGCTCTGGCAAGCGCGCCGACCGCGACGGACGCAGAAACCTTACAGGATCTCGTCTACGAGGTTGGCAAACGCCACTTCGGCAAAGAGCGGCTGCGCGAGTGGTTCGGCTGTCTGTATCAGGTTCTGCTCGGCCAGGCGGAGGGCCCGCGCTTCGGCGGCTTCATCGCCCTCTACGGGGTGGCGGAGACGGTGGCACTGATTCGGGCTGCGCTGGCGCGGACGGAAGCGCCAGCCGGTGCAGCCTGAGGCGCTGAAGAGGTCCCGGGGCGAGGTCGTGCCGGCAGGCTCGAGGGCAGGCGTCAGGCGCCACCTGCCGGCCGTCCTCGGCTTGGCTTTGCTGATCGGCGCGCTCTACGTCGTCCAGCGCGAAGTCGCCTCGCTCCGCCTCGATGACGTGCTGGCAGCGATGGCGTCGATTCCCCATCGCGCTCTGGCGCTGGCCTCTGCCCTAACCGTCGCGGCCTACCTGGTGCTCACGCTGTACGACGCGCTGGGCACGCGCTTCGTCGGCCACCCGCTGTCCTACGGGCGGATTGCCTTCGCCTCCTTCACGGCCTACGCCCTCTCCCACAATATCGGCTTCGCGATGGTGTCGGGGGCGGCGATCCGCTACCGGCTTTATGCGCTCTGGGGCATGTCGGGGCTGCAAATCGCGGGCGTGGTGGCCTTTTGCAGCCTCACCTTCGTGCTGGGCGGCCTCACCTTGGGCGGGTTTGTGCTGCTCGCCGTGCCGCACGCCATTCCGGGCTTCGGGCCGTGGATGCCCAAACCGGTGATGCATGCGGTCGGTGTCGCGATGCTCAGCGTGGTGGGGCTTTACGTCGTCGCCGGCCATCTGCGCGGGCGGCCTCTGCGCCTCGGTCGCACTGCGATTCCCTTGCCGGGACCGCGCCTTGCCCTGATGCAGGTGGGGCTCGCCTCGTTCGATGTGGCGCTGACGGCAGCGATCTTCTATGCCTTGCTGCCGTCTGCCCCTGGGCTCGACTTCCTCGTCTTCCTCGCCGTCTACGTCACGGCCTTGACGGCGGCGATGGCGAGCCACGTGCCGGGGGGCCTTGGCGTGTTCGACGGCACGGTCTTGCTTGGCCTCTCCGGGCTGGTGCCGACGGCGACCGCGGTCGGCGCGCTCCTCGTCTTCCGCCTGCTCTACTACGTCCTGCCGCTCTTTCTCGCCGGCGGTCTCTTCGCGATGAACGAGATCGTTTTGCGGCGGGTGGCGATGGCGCGCGCCTTCGACCAGATCGCCCGCTGGGGGGCGCCGTTCGTCGCCCCGGTCCTGTCCGCCACGGTCACGCTCGCCGGGCTGGTGATGCTGTTCCTCGGCACCATGCCACCCATCGAAGCGCCCTTCGCCTGGGCCGGAGCGACAGCGCGGGCACCGATCGCCGAAGTGAGCCACTTCGTGGCCTCTCTCCTCGGCGCGATCCTGCTTGTGCTCGCCTACGGGCTGTGGCGTCGGGTGACGATGGCCTGGGCCTCGGTGCTGGTGACTCTCGTTCTTGCCGCGGGGCTTGCTGCCGCCAAGGGCCACGGCTGGCCGGTGCCGGCCCTGATGCTGGCGGTTGCTGCCTGCGTGGTGCCGTTCCGCCGTGCCTTCTACCGCGACACGCGCCTGGTCGCGGAACCTTTCACGGCCGGCTGGGTGGCGGCGGTGGTAGCGCTTGCTGTGTGCACGGTGAGCCTTGCCCTGTTCACGCATCTCAGGCGGGACTGGATGGCGGAGACGTGGTGGCACTTCGTGTTGGCCGGAGAGGCTCCGTGGTCGCTGCGCGCGACCATCCTGCTCGGCATCGTCCTGTTGCTGGCTGCCCTCGTTCGCCTTCTGCGTCCCGCGCGCATTGAATGGCTCGAACCGTCTCCCGCCTGCCGGTTGCGTTGGCAGGCGCTTGCCGGGGCACCACTGCCGGAGCAGGCCGAGGCGCTGGTGTTCGGCGAGCACGGACGTGCGGCAATTCCCTTCCTTCGGCTGCCCGGGATCTGGCTCGCGATTGGGGACCCGGCCGGCGAGGCGACCGACCGGGTCTCGGCGATCTGGCGCTTTCGCGACCTGTGCGACCAGGAAGGGGTCGACCCGGCCTTCTGGCGCGTTGGACCGGAGCTGCTGTCGGTGTATGCCGATTTGGGGCTGAGCGCCTTTGCGATCACGGAAGAGGGCGAGGTCGCACCGGAGAGCCCCGGCGATGCGCCACCCGCCCGCGCCTACCTCGTCTGCAAGGCGGAGCAGGATCTGGTCCGCCTGTTGCCGGTGGTTGCGGACTTCGAGCGCCGGACGTTGGCGGCCCGCGAACCCGCCTGAGTGTCGGCGTCACTGGCTTGCCCAGACGATGCGGGCAATCCAGCCGACCTCGTCGACATCAAGGCTTCGCCCTGGGTAGGCCGGGTTCAGCGAGGCGAGCTCGATCTTGCGCGCGGATTTGCGCACGAGCTCCTTCGCCATCACCTCGCCTTGGCGCGTCTTCACCACCACGCGATCGCCGCGGCGCGTCGGCGCATTCGGCGAGACGACGATGACGTCGCCGTCGCGATACACCGGCTCCATGGAGTCGCCGCTGATCTCGAGCGCATAGGCGTTGGGGTCGCTGATCGAGGGGAGTTCGATCTCGTCCCACCCCCCTCCCGTCGGATAGCCCGCATCATCGAAGAAGGCATCTGACCCCGCCTGGGCGAGGCCGATCAGCGGCACGCGCCGCGGTCCCGGCACCCCGGGCCGACGCGCCTGTGAGGTTCCGCCAGTGATCAGGGCGGTGAAGGTTTCGAGCGGTGCTCCGACGGCGTCGAGGGCCTTGACGATGGTCTCGAAGGAGGGCCAGCGCGGCTTGCCGCCGTGTTTGCGCTTGGAGGGATTGAAGGTGGTGGGATCCAGCCCCGCCTTGCGGGCGAGCCCCGAGGGGCTGAGCCCGTGTTCGGCGGCGAGGGCGTCGATCGCCTTCCAGACGTCTTCGTGGCGGAGATTCATTGTAGGGACTTTGTCCTACAAAACCTGACGGGCGGCACTAGGAAAGAGTTCCGTTTAGGCTTGCGGTCCTGGCACAACCATGGGTAAATGTTCCTGTTTTGTTCACTGCCCGTCCAAGAGGTTCGCCATGCCCGCCGCAGCCACACGCCGCTCCGGACCCGTCCTTGCCGACCTCTCGCGCGCTGAACCGTTCGCCAGCGCGGAAGAGGCCTGGTTCTGGACCATGGCCGCGCTGGCCGCGCGCAATGCCGGTGCGCGCATCGTCTCCGGCCAGGGCCTGAAGGTCCGCCCCTGTGAACCTGACGATGTGATCCGCTGCCTTGATCGTCTGTATCGCCAGCGCCGGATTGAGATCGCGCATCTTCGCGTGCTGCGCCGCTTTGGCGATCTGCAGCGCGCGCCTGATCCGCATCATCCCGCTGACCGCACTGCGCTGGTGCTGTGGCGCGAGGCGATGTCGCGCCTTGAGTGGCCGTTGAAGATGAAGGGGATCGTGGCGTGAGCCGGTTCTTTGGGCGCGACGGGGAGCCCCAAGTCTGGATCGCCTTCTCAGGCCGGGCCGACCTCGCTTGGCAGCGTCTGTTGAGCCCGGGGTTCCGCCATTGCTTCGCCGCGCTCGCCGATCACCGGGGCTGGACGGTGGTCGACCCGCTGGCAGGGCGGGTGGTGGTTGAGCGGCTCGAAGTCACGCCGGATTTCGACTTGCCCGCGTTCTGGCGCCGTGCGGGGTTTCGGGTGCTGGGCCCGTTCCGCCCTGCCCCGCCGCGCCGGCGCCTGCTCGCTCTCCTCGCCCCGTTCACCTGTGTCACGGTCTGCCTGCGCCTGCTTGGGCACGACAACGCGCTCGTGCTGACGCCGCGCGGCCTCTATCGACGGCTTGCTTTGCTGCTCGCGTCGAGTGATAGGAAAAAAGTCTTGACCGACACCGTTCCCTCCGCGTAGAAGGATCTCGCCAAGGGGCGTCCTTTGCCCCGACGGCGCCATCCTCCCTCCCCCAAACGACTACGGCGGCCGGGCCCAACACCCGGCCGCCGGATTTTTTCCGTACCCCACCGCGAGACCATGGAGTGATCCCGATGGGTGGCCTGTTCCGCGCACCAAAGCCGCCAGCGCCACAACCCGCGCCCCAGCCGGACCCGCGACCCGGCACGGCGGCCACGGCTGCCGGCGCATCTCCCGCAGGCAGCGGGGACGAGGAGCGCGCCCGCCGCCTCGCCACCCTTGAAGCGCGCCGCTTCGGCCGCGCCGGCACCGTCGCCACGTCGTGGCGCGGCGTCCTCGCCGACTCCCTGCCCCCCGTCAGCCGCAAGTCGCTGCTCGGCGAATGACGCGCTCTCTTTCGCCCGAAACGATGCTGGCTCAGGCCGAGCGGGCCTTCGCCAGGCGCCGTCCGTGGGAAGCCCTCTGGAAGGACTGCTACGACCACGCCCTCCCGGCACGGCCAGGCGACGGCGCCATCCCGCTCTACGACGGCACCGCCCCCGACGCTGTCGAACAGCTTGCCGCCTCCCTGCTCGCCGAGCTCACCCCGCCATGGACGCGTTGGTTCTCCTTCGTTCCTGGCCGCGCTCTGCCCCCCACGCTCGCCCGCGACACGGCAGCGGAGGCGCTGGAGGCCGCTGCTGAGACGCTGGCCGGCGAGTTCGAGCGCTCCAACTTCGTGGTCGAACTGCACCAGTGCTTCCTCGACCTCGTCATCGCGGGCACGGCCTGCTTGGCGGTGGAGGAGCTGCCTCCCGGCGAGACGAGCGCGCTGCGCTTCACTGCCGTCCCGCTTGCCGACCTCGCGCTTGAGGACGGGCCGACGCGACCACTCGACACGGTCTTCCGCACGCTCCGTCTGACGGTGGCGGAGCTCCGCTCCCGCTTCCCCGCCGCGCGCTTGCCGGAACGGCTGGGCAAGGACGAGGGCGGAGGCGAGGCGGCTCGCCACACGGTCATTGAAGCGGTGATGCCGGACGGCAGCGCCTATGCCTACGCGGCGATCCTGCGCGACGACGACGAGCCTTTCGTGCTCGCCCGCGGCCGCTTCGAGGCTTCGCCCTTCATCGCCTTCCGCTGGATGAAGGCGCCCGGCGAGACCTACGGCCGGTCCCCGATCATGAAGGCTCTGCCCGACATCCGCACCGCCAACAAGGTGGTCGAGCTCATCCTGAAGAATGCCTCGATCGCCGTGACGGGGATCTGGCAAGCGGACGATGACGGCGTGCTCAACCCCGCCAACATCCGCCTCGTCCCCGGCGCGATCATTCCGAAGGCGGTCGGCTCGTCTGGCCTCACCCCGCTCGCCGCACCGGGCCGTTTCGACGTCAGCCAGATCGTGCTCGACGACCTTCGCGCGCGCATCCGCCACGCCCTGCTCGCCGACCGGCTCGGCCCGGTTCAGGGCGCGCGCATGACCGCGACCGAGGTGATGGAGCGCTCGGCCGAGATGGCACGCCTGCTTGGCGCCACCTTCGGGCGGCTGCAGACCGAGCTCCTCTACCCGCTGATCGAGCGCTCGCTTGCCGTGCTGCGTCGGCGCGGCCTCGTGCCGCGCTTTGCGCTCGACGGGACGGAGGCGGCGATCGTCTGGCGGTCGCCGCTGGCGCAGTGGCAGGCGCGAACAGAGGCCTCCGGCACGCTCGCGTGGCTTGAGGTGGTTCGCGCGCTCGGCCCCGCCGCCGCCGGCACCGCCGACCTCGCCGCCGCCTCGCGCTGGCTCGCCTCGCTCTATGGCGTGCCGCCTGACCTCGTCGTGTCCGAGGCGGAGGAACGCGCTGCTTTCGCCACCCTCGCCCCAGATCCCCTCGCCCCCGATGCCCTCGCCTGACAAGGACGAAGACCGATGGCCGATAACTTGATCACGATGACGCTCGAGGATGACAAGCCCACTCGCCCCGAGCCGAAGCGCCGCACACCCTGTCCGCCCGAGGTGCCTGAGAAGTTCTGGGACGAGGAGACGGGAGAGATCCGCCTCGATGCCCTGCTGAAGTCCTACCGCGAGCTCGAGCGCAAGCTCTCGCGCATGGTGAGTTTGCCGGGCGAGGCCGCGGACGAGGAGGAGCGTCGCCGCTTCCTGCGCGCCCTCGGCGTGCCGGAAAGCCCGGAGGAGTATCGCATCGAACCGCGCCACCCTCTTGTCACCGCCGATCCGGACGTCAATCGCAGGCTGCATGAAGCCGGCTTCACCCCGGCCCAGGTGCAACTCGTCTACGACCTCGCCGCCGAGCGCCTGCTGCCGCTGATCGCCGAGGCGGCGCAGCTCTTCGAGGCGGAGCGGCAGATCGAGCGGCTGAAGGAGCATTTCGGCGGCGAGGAGCGCTGGCAGCGCGCAGCCAAGCAGCTCGCTGCCTGGGGCAAGGCGAACCTGCCGGAGGCGGTGTTCGAGGCCCTCTCGTCAACATACGAGGGCGTACTCGCCATGCAGCGGATGATGCAGCGGAACGAGCCCGGCATCCTGAAGGATGCGGAGCCTGCGCGCGCGCTGAACGAAGACGACCTGCGCGCTCTGATGCGCGACCCGCGCTATTGGCGCCGGCGCGACCCGGCGCTCGTCGAGCGCGTGTCGGAAGGCTTCCGGCGTCTTTTTCCCGAGGAACGCTGATCCGCCCGTTCGCTTACCGTTTCATTCCGCCCGCGCCTAGCCTCCCGCGCGGGCGTCGCGGCCGGGGCTCGAGCGTGCCCGCCTGATCCTCCCCGCGCTCGCCCCGGCCGCCTTCTCTTCCGCCTGCGGTCAACCCCTGCGGCCCGCAGGCTTCCCCGGCCCCGCGCCGGCCGCGCCCCGTTCCGCGGGCGCGACAACCGCGCCGGGCCCGCCTCACCCGACCCCGCAACCCGATCGCGAGAGACCGATCCGTGTCCACCTCCATCGACCGCGCCTTCGTCAAGCACTTCCAGACGGAGGTGCACGAGGCCTATCAGCGCCTCGGCTCCAAGCTCCGCCCGACCGTCCGCTCCAAGTCGGGGGTCAAGGGCGCCTCGACCGTGTTCCAGCGCGTCGGCAAGGGAGTTGCCGGCACCAAGGCGCGCCACGGCGCCGTGCCGGTGATGAACCTCGACCACTCGCCCGTCGAGTGCTTCCTCGCCGACTATTACGCGGGCGACTGGATCGACAAGCTCGATGAGCTCAAGGTCAACCACGATGAGCGCGCAGTGATCGCCAACGCCGGCGCCTACGCTCTCGGGCGCAAGACGGATGAGCTGATCATTGCGGCGCTGGATCAAGCAACGCGCGAAGCGACCGGCACCGATCCCGGCCTCACCGACGGCGACGGTCTCACACGCGAGAAGATCCTGCTCGCCTTCGAGATGCTTGGCCAGGCCGACGTGCCGGACGACGGCGAACGCTACGCCGTGATCGGCTGGAAGCAGTGGTCCGACCTGCTCAGGATCCCGGAGTTCGCCAACGCCGACTATGTTGGCCCAGACGAGCTCCCCTGGCGCGGTACGCAGGCGAAGCGCTGGCTCGGCACGCTCTGGATCCCGCATTCCGGGCTGACGCGCACCGGCACCGTCCGCTTCTGCTACTGGTACCACCGCACCGCGATCGGCCACGCCGTGGGAGCCGAAGTGCAGACCGACATCACCTGGCACGGCGAGCGCGCGGCCTGGTTCGTCAACAACATGATGAGCCAGGGTGCGGTGCTGATCGATGCCGAGGGTGTCGTGCGCCTGCGCTGCAGAGAATGACGCCCTGACCTGTCGGCGGCGCCCTGGGCCCGCGCCCGTGGCGCCGCTCCGTTTCCGTTTCCCGCAATCACCGTTCCGTCTTCGTCTCGAGGAGACCGACTGATGGCGCTCTCCGCCCTTGCCCTTTGCGCGCGCGCCCTGCTGAAGATCGGTGCCACCCCGATCGCCTCGTTCGACGAAGGTACCGCCGAAGCCGAAGTCGCGGCCAACCTCTACCCCTCGGTCCGCGACTCCCTGCTCTCCGCCTATCCATGGTCGTTCGCGACCGCACAAGTGTCGCTGCCACGCCTGATCGCGGCTCCAGTTGCGGACTACACGCACGCCTTCCAGCTGCCCGCCGATTTCCTGCGTGCGCTCTCCGCGGGTCGGCCGGGCCAGGGTCGCGGCATTCCCTACCGTATCGCCGAAAACCGCCTGCACGCCGACCCGCCGGAGATCGTGCTCACCTACATCTTCCGCCCACCCGAGCAGAACCTCCCGCCCTTCTTCGATTCCGCCCTGATCGCGCGTCTCGCCGCCGAGTTCACCATTCCGCTGACCGAGAACACCGCACGGGCGGAGCTGCTGTTCAGGCTCGCCGAAGCCGAGTTCCGCGCCGCGCGGCTGACCGACAGCCAGCAGGACACGCCGCTCGCGCTGCAGGACTTCTCCCTGATCGGAGCCCGCGGCTGAAATGAACCAAGTGAGGCGAATCAAGACGAGCTTCGCCGCCGGCGAGCTTTCGCCCGAACTGATCGGGCGAAGCGATCTGCGGGCCTACGAGAACGGCGCCGCTCGTCTGTCCAACGTCTTCATCCTGCCCACCGGAGGGCTGCGCCGCCGCCCCGGGCTTCGCCATCTCGGCATGCTGCCCGGCCGCGCCCGTCTGATCGCCTTCGAGTTCTCGACCGAGCAGACCTATCTCCTGGTGCTGACCGACCGTCGCCTCGGGGTTTGGCGCGGCGATGCGGAGATTGCCGTGATCGCGACCCCCTGGACGGACGCGCATCTCGCCAACCTCTCCTGGACACAGAGCGCCGACACGCTCCTCGTCGCTCACCCGGAGGTGGCGCCGCAGCGCATCACGCGCACGAGCCATACCGCATGGACCATCACGCCTTGGACGTTCCGCGCCGAACCGTTCTACAGATTCGCCCCGGAAACGGTGATCCTCACCCCTTCGGACACCGCCGGCAGCATCACAGTCACGGCTTCGGCGCCCGTATTCCTGCCTGCCCATGTCGGGGTCACATTCCGCATCGGCAGGAAGCGACTGCGCATCGATTGGATCGGTTCCGCGACGTCTGCCGGCGCGACCGTGCTCGAGCCGCTGTCCGGCACCGCGCCGACGGCGGACTGGGACGAGGCGGCCTTCTCGCCCGTGCGCGGATGGCCGGTCTCGCTCTGCTTCCACCAGGACCGCCTCGTCATCGGCGGATCGCGCGACCTGCCAAACCGTCTCTGGCTCTCGCGCACTGGCGACCTGTTCAACTTTGATCTCGGCACCGGGCTTGATGACGAGGCGATCGAGTTCGCCCTCGTCTCGGACCAGGTGAACGCGATCCGCGCCGTCTTCTCCGGTCGACACCTCCAGGTGTTCACCTCTGGTGCGGAATGGATGGTCTCCGGCGACCCGCTCACGCCTGCAAACATCCAGCTCAATCGCCAGACGCGCATCGGCAGCCCTGTCGATCGCACGGTACCGCCCGTCGACGTCGACGGGGCGACCATCTTCGTCGCGCGCTCGGGCCGTTCCGTCCACGAATTCGCCTACACGGACGTCGAGCAGGCCTACCAGGCGGCAGACCTCGCCGTGCTTGCGCGGCATCTCGTGCGCGATCCGGTAAGCATGGCCTACGACCAGACGCGGCGTCTTTTGCACATCGTCATGGCCGATGGTTCACTCGCCACCCTCACTCTCTACCGCGCCGAACAGGTCACGGCCTGGACACGACAGGCGACCGAGGGCGCATTCCGTTCCGTTGCCGAGATCGACGGCGCGGTCTATGTGGTGACCGAGCGTTTCGGCACGCATCGTCTCGAGTGCTTTGACGACATGGTGCTGACGGACGCGGCGGCGATGGGCGAGAACCCGGCCGGAGCGACGGTATGGTCCGGGCTCGGGCATCTGGAAGGCCGCGAGGTCGCGATCGTCGGCGACGGCGCGCCGCGCGGACGAGAGACCGTCATCGCCGGTCGGATCGAGATCCACCCGCCGGCGAAAAGGCTCGAGGCGGGCCTGGCCTACACCCATGTCGTCGAGCCGCTGCCGCCCGAGCTCCTGACTGCCATCGGTGCGCGCACGGGCCCGGTTCGTCTCGTCGCTGTCACCTTTCGCCTGCTCGAGACGGCCTCCCTCTCCGTCGACCTCGGCCGCGGTCCGATCGCCCTGCCGTTCCGCCGCCTCGGCCCCGGCGTGCTCGACACCGAACCGCCGCGCTTCACCGGCGATCGCACCATTCGCGCCCTCGGCTGGCGCCGCGACGTCACCTCCCCGCTTTGGCGCATCGAAAGCGACGTGCCGCTGCCGATGACGCTTCTCTCCGTCACCACCGACATGAGGCTCAACGCCTGATGGCCCAGCTCGTCCCCATCGCTTCGATCGTCACCGGCGTGGCCGGTCTCGTCGGGGCCCAGCAGCAGTATCAGGCGCAGAAGCGCGCCTTCGCCGCCCAGCAGCAGGCGATCCAGCAGCAGGAGCAGGCACGCGAGGCACAGCTTCGCGCCGCAACCGACGAAGCGCAGCGTCGGCGTCGCGAGATGCTCGCCCGCACCATCGCCTCCACCCGCGCCCGTCTCGCCGCAGGCGGCGTCGCCGCGACGGACGGCTCGAGCGCGGCCTTGCTCTCGGGGCTCGAGGAGGAGGCCGACGAGCAGGACGCGTTCGACGAACGCGCGCTCGCTCTCCGCCTCTCGGCAGGGCGGCGGTCCTTGCTTGAGCCGACGGGCAACCTCACACCCTTCATCCGCGCCGGCAACCAGCTCGCGGCGGGGCTCTCGCAGAGCTTCCGATCCTTGCTCAACCTCTGACCCCGAGGCTCCGACCATGCCCGAGCACATCGTGATCGGCGACGTCGCGCCGCGCATTCAGTACGTCGCCTCCGGTTCCCAGACCGTCTTCACCTATCCTTTCCCGATCTTCAAGCCGACCGACCTCGCGGTCTTCGTCGACGGCGAGCGTGCGACCGATGGCTATGCGGTGAGCGGTGCAGGCCGTTCCGAGGGCGGAGCCGTCACCTTCACCGCACCACCCCGCGCCGGCACGGTGATCACGCTGCGCCGCCTGCTTCGCATCGAGCGCGTGAGCGACTTCCAGGAGAGCGGCGAGCTGCGCGCCCGTGTGCTCAACGACGAGTTCGACTATCAGACCGCAGCCCTGCAACAGGTCGCCGACGACTTCTCGCGCGCCGTCCAGACCGACCCCACCGACATCAGCGCCCCGCTA
>CALBEG010000095.1 GCA_937927455.1 uncultured Elioraea sp.
GGCCCGCCGACATGGGTGACGGTGGACAGACCGTGCCGCCGCGCCATCGCCACCATCTCGCGCGCCTCATCGGCCTGTGTGACCGAACCGAGGCCGATCTCGCCCATCAGTTTCACCCCGGCCGCTGCCATCTCGGCGAAATCGTGCTCCGTCAGGCCGCGTTCGGGGATCACCGCCCCGGCCAGCACGCGCACGCCGTTCGGCATGATGTCGCCGAAGGATTTGCGGGCGACGATGGCCAGAGCCTTCGCGCCCACGGGGTCGCGCGGGCGGCCAGGCAGGTGCACCTCGCCGGCAGAGATCATGCTGGTCACCCCGCCATGCAGGCAGGACTCAATCCAGCCCAACTGGTTTTGCCGCGGCGTCCAATCGCCGAATACCGTGTGCACGTGATTGTCGATCAGACCCGGAATCGCCGCGCATCCCTTGGCGTCGACCACCACCCGGGCGCCTTCGGTGTCGCAGTCTGCCTGCCGTCCGATGGCGATGATCTTCCCGCCCTCGGCGACCATGGTGTCGGCATCAACCACCGGGTGTTCGAGATCGCCGGAGACCACCAGGCCGAGGTTGCGGATGACGAGTTTGCCGACCTGCTTCTCGGCGCCAGCAGCGAGTGCCATCGAGTTCGACCTCTCCTGAACCGGAACGTTCCCTTATCGTTGTGACATAGATTAGCGCTCTGCGCGCAACAGCTTCGCCGCGAAGGGGGCGAAGTAGGTGAGGACGCCATCCGCGCCCGCGCGCTTGAAGGCAAGGAGCGATTCCATCATCGCCCGGTCGCGATCGAGCCAGCCGCGTTCCGCCGCCGCCGCGATCATCGCGTACTCTCCCGACACCTGGTAGGCGAAGGTGGGCACGCCAAACCCATCTTTCACCCGGCGAACAATGTCGAGATAGGGCAGGCCGGGCTTCACCATCACCATGTCCGCCCCTTCCGCAATGTCCATCGCCACCTCGCGCAACGCCTCATCGGTGTTGGCTGGGTCCATCTGATACGTTTTCTTGTCACCCTTCAGCGCCGAGGAGGATCCGACCGCGTCGCGGAACGGCCCGTAGAAGGCTGAGGCGTATTTCGCCGCATAGGACATGATGCGTGTGTGGATCAATCCGGCCTGATCCAGTGCTGCTCGAATCGCGCCGATGCGACCGTCCATCATGTCGGAGGGCGCGATGACGTCGATCCCCGCTTCGGCCTGGATAACCGCCTGACGGCAAAGGATCGCCACCGTCTCGTCGTTCGCCACGTAGCCGTCGCGGATCACCCCGTCGTGGCCGTGGCTTGTGTAGGGGTCGAGGGCGACGTCGCCAATCAGCCCGATCCCGTCGCCGAGTGCGGATTTGATCGCGCGCGCCGCCCGGCATAGCAGGTTCTGCGGGTTGGTCGCCTCAGTGCCCTCCTCGTCTTTGAGCTCGGGCGGGGTGACGGGAAAAAGGGCGATGGCGGGGATGCCAAGGCGCGCAGCCTCCTCTGCCGCGCGTACTGCGCGATCGATGGAGAGCCGTTCCACGCCCGGCATGGAGGAGACGGGTTCCGACGAATCCACCCCCTCCTTGACGAAGAGCGGCCAGATCAGATCGTCGACAGTGAGGATGTGTTCGGCAACAAGGCGGCGCGTCCAGCCGTCGCGGCGATTGCGGCGGGCGCGCGTTGCTGGGAAGCGGCCTGCGAAACGATAGGGCACCGTCGCCTCACTCCGCAGCCTTGGCGAGGTCGGAGGTGGCGGCGGCCAGTGCTTGGTCGATATCGGCGATGATATCGTCGACGTGCTCGATGCCGATAGAAAGGCGCACGTAGCCAGGCGTCACACCCGAGGCGAGCTGTTCGTCGGCATCGAGCTGGCTGTGCGTGGTGGACGCGGGGTGGATGGCGAGGCTTCGCGCGTCACCGATGTTGGCGACGTGGTAGAGGAGCTTGAGGTTGTCGATAAAGCGACGCCCGGCGTCGATGCCGCCTGCGAGTTCGAAGCCGATCAGGGAGCCGTAGCCGCCCCTGAGAGAGGCATCGGCCCGCCGCTTCTGTTCGCCCTCGAACAAAGACGGGTAGATGACGCGCGTCACGGCCCTGTGCGAGGCGAGATACTGCGCAACTTTGAGCGCGTTTTCGCAATGGCGCTGCATGCGCAGAGGAAGCGTCTCCAGGCCCTGCAGGAACAGGAAGGCGTTGAACGGGCTCATCGCCGCGCCGATGTCGCGCAACAGCGTCACCCGCATGCGGATGATGTAGGCGATGGGCCCGAGCGGCTTCACCGCCTGGGTCCAGATCGCGCCGTGGTAGGAGGGGTCGGGTTCGTTGAGCAGCGGAAAGCGCTTGGCGTTCGCCTCCCAATCGAAATTTCCGCCATCGACGACGATGCCGCCGATCGAAGTGCCGTGCCCGCCAATCCATTTGGTGGTCGAGTGCATCACCACCGCAGCACCATGCTCGAGGGGGCGGCAGATGACAGGAGCGGCGGTATTGTCCATGATCAGGGGCACGCCAAGCTTGCGCCCGATCTCCGCCACCTCGCGGATGGGAAAGACATGCAGCTTCGGGTTGGGCAGGGTCTCGGCGTAGTAGGCGCGGGTGCGATCGTCGGTCGCCGCCGCGAAGTTTTCAGGGTTTTCCGGGTCGACGAAGCGGACCTCAATGCCGAGCTGCTTGAAGGTGTTGGCGAACAGGTTCCAGGTGCCGCCGTAGAGGTCGGTCGAGGAGACGATGTTGTCGCCGGCCTGGGCGAGGTTGAGGATGGCAAACGTGGTCGCCGCCTGGCCGGAGGAGAGGGCGAGGGCAGCGACCCCACCCTCGAGCGCTGCAACGCGCTTCTCCAGCACGTCGACGGTTGGGTTCATAATGCGCGTGTAGAT
>CALBEG010000096.1 GCA_937927455.1 uncultured Elioraea sp.
GCAACCGTAGTTGCGCACGCATCGCGCGGGTGTAGCTCAGTCGGTTAGAGCGCCGGCCTGTCACGCCGGAGGTCGCGGGTTCGAGCCCCGTCACTCGCGCCACTGAATTTCTCCGCCGCGTGCGGATCGCTGGTCAAAAAACCGCTGAAAAGGCGGGAACCGGTCTACAAGCTTTGGGGAGTAGGCACCGCTTCTAGGCGGGACCGAAGTGGGGGGGCGTTTATGATCGTGACTATCGATCTCGCCGAATACTTTCCGATCCTCATTTTCATCAGCATCGCGGCAGTTCTTTCTTTGGCGATGGTTTTGGGCAGCCTTGTCGCGGCGAAGCAAAATCCGGATGCGGCCAAGTTGTCGCCCTACGAATGCGGCTTCGACCCGTTCGACGACGCCCGGCGGCGTTTCGACGTCCGTTTCTACCTGGTTGCCATCCTCTTCATCATCTTCGACCTCGAGGTTGCGTTCCTCTTCCCTTGGGCCGTGGCGGTGGGCGACCTAGGCTGGCTCGGCTTCGGCTCGATGATGGGCTTCCTTGCGGTTTTGACCGTCGGCTTCATCTATGAGTGGCGCAAGGGCGCTCTCGAGTGGGAGTGAGTGCCGGGGAGATTGGCCGATGACGACGTCGCTTGCCTGGAACCGGGAGGCGCTACCACCGGGTCCCGCACAGGACGCGGTGGTGAAGCAGGCCACGCAGTCTCTGGTGGAGAAGGGGTTTTTGGTTGCCCAGCTCGACAAGCTGGTGAACTGGGCCCGCACGGGCAGTCTCTGGCCGATGACGTTCGGTCTCGCTTGTTGCGCGGTCGAGATGATCCATGCCTACATGAGCCGCTACGACCTCGACCGCTTCGGCATCATTCCGCGCGCGAGCCCGCGGCAGAGCGACGTGATGATCGTTGCGGGCACGCTGACCAACAAAATGGCACCCGCCCTGCGCCGTGTGTACGACCAGATGCCCGAGCCGCGCTGGGTCATCAGCATGGGCTCCTGTGCGAATGGCGGGGGCTACTACCACTACAGCTATAGTGTGGTGCGCGGCTGCGACCGCGTGGTGCCGGTGGATGTCTACGTGCCCGGCTGCCCGCCGACGGCAGAGGCGCTGCTCTATGGAATCATGCAGCTGCAGAAGAAGATCCGTCGCAGCGGCTCGATCCTGAGGCGGTGACCGGGCCAGCACGATGACGATGACTCAGGCCAGCCTGGCCGAGGGGATCGCCGCCTCCTGCCCGCATTCCGTCCTGTCGTGGCAGGAACGGCTCGGCGAAGTGCGAATCGATGCGCGGCGAGAACATCTGCGCACGCTGATGCGCACGTTGCGGGACGATCCCCGTTTCGCCTTCGCGCAGCTGATGGACCTCTGCGGGGTTGACTGGCCGGATCGACCGGAGCGGTTCGACGTCGTGTATAACCTGCTCGCGCCGGTGGCGAACCGGCGCGTGCGTGTGGTGGTAACAACGGATGAGGCCACTCCCGTGCCGTCGGTGGTCGACATCTGGCCAGCAGCGGGCTGGTTCGAGCGGGAGGCTTGGGACCTTTTCGGCATCGTGTTCGAGGGCAACCTTGATTTGCGCCGCATCCTCACCGACTATGGGTTCGAGGGCCATCCGCTGCGCAAGGACTTCCCGCTGACGGGTCACGTTGAGCTTCGATACGATGAAGAAGCAAAAAGACTCGTCTACGAGCCTGTGAAGCTCGTGCAAGACTTCCGCAATTTCGATTTCCTCTCGCCGTGGGAAGGCATGACCACGCTGCCTGGAGACGAGAAGGTGCACCGTGGTTGAGGTCGTCATCGGCGCGGGCGAGACGGGGCCTGGGGCGGCGATCCGCACCCACACGATGAACTTCGGGCCGCAGCACCCGGCAGCACACGGCGTGCTGCGGATGGTGCTGGAAATGGATGGCGAGGTAGTGGAGCGCGCCGACCCGCATATCGGCCTTTTGCATCGCGGTACGGAGAAGCTGATCGAGTACAAGACGTACATGCAGGCGGTGCCGTATTTCGACCGCCTCGATTACGTCTCGCCCATGTGTCAGGAGCATGCCTTCGCCTTGGCGGTGGAGAAGCTTCTCGGTATCACGCCGCCGCCACGCGCTCAGTACATCAGGGTTCTGTTTGCCGAAATATCGCGCATACTCAATCATTTACTGAACATCACGACATTTGGTCTCGACATCGGCGCCATCACCCCGGTGTTCTGGGGGTTCGAGGAGCGCGAGCGGCTGATGGAGTTCCACGAGGCCGCCTCAGGTGCCCGGCTGCACGCGAACTATTTCCGTCCGGGCGGCGTAGCGAAGGACCTCCCGCCTGGCTTGACTGACCGCATTATGTCCTGGACGGAGTCTTTCGTCTGTTTTGTTGATGACCTCGAAACGTTGTTGAACGAGAACAGAATTTGGAAACAGCGTTCGGTCGACATCGGCGTGATGCCGCTCGAGGAGGCGCTCGCCTGGGGCTGGTCAGGTCCGTGCCTGCGCGCCTCGGGTGCCGCGTGGGATCTTCGCAAAGCTCAGCCCTATGACGTTTACGCCGAGATGGATTTCGACATCCCTGTCGGCCGCAACGGCGACTGCTACGACCGCTATCTCGTGCGCGTGGCTGAGATGCGCGAAAGCGTGAAGATTATCCGCCAGTGCATCGCACGCATGCCGGACGGGCCTGTGAAGACGCAGGACCACAAGATCACACCGCCCTCGCGCGCCGAAATGAAGACCTCGATGGAGGCGCTGATCCACCATTTCAAGCTCTACACCGAAGGCTACCACGTGCCGGCGGGAGAGACGTACACGGTAGTGGAGGCGCCCAAGGGCGAGTTCGGCGTCTACCTGATCGCCGACGGCACCAACCGTCCCTATCGCTGCAAGATCCGCGCGCCTGGGTTTGCGCACCTCCAAGCGATGGACCGGCTCGCCAAGGGGCACATGCTGGCGGACACGGTGGCGATCATCGGCAGCCTCGACATCGTGTTCGGCGAAATCGACCGATGAGTGGAGTCTCGCACAAGCCCGCGCGCTGGACCCCGGCCCACCTGTTCGAGGGCGGGCCGGAAACATTCGCCTTCTCGCCTGCCTATCGCGCCAAGGCAGAGGCGCAGATGGCGAAGTATCCGCCTGGGCGGCAGGCAGCGGCGGTGAAGGCGCTGCTTGATCTCGCCCAGAGGCAAATGGAGGAGGAAACCGGCGCACGCTGGCTGCCGCGCGCGGCGATGGATCACGTCGCCGATATGCTCTCCCTGCCGAGGATCAGGGTCTATGAGGTCGCGAGCTTCTACACTATGTTCAAGACGCGACCCGTCGGGCGCTTTCATCTTCAGGTGTGCACGACTACGCCCTGCTGGCTGCGCGGGTCCGACGCTGTGCTTGCCGCCTGCCGCCGTGCCGCTGGCAATATTCCGGATGGCGAAGTTTCCCTGGACGGAATGTTCTCGGTCGAGGAGGTGGAGTGCCTCGGCGCTTGCGTAAACGCGCCCGTACTATGGGTTGGCGACGCGTTGTATGAGGATCTCGACGGCGAGGCGACCGAAGGAATCCTCGGCTCCCTGCGCCGAGGCGAACGCCCCGCCCCGGGTTCTCTGCGGGGGCGCCAGGCCTCGGCGCCCGAGGGCTGGCCCGCGGTCGAGGGCGCCACGCTCACCGACATTGCCAAGACGGATTGACCCGATGCTTGCCGATCGCGATCGCATCTTCACCAACCTCTACGGCCACACCGATTGGCGCCTTCCCGGCGCGCGCGCGCGCGGCGATTGGGACGGCACGAAGGCGCTGATCGAGAAGGGGCGGGAGTGGATCGTCGAGGAGGTGAAAGCGTCGGGGCTGCGCGGCCGCGGCGGGGCCGGGTTCCCGACCGGGCTTAAATGGTCCTTCATGCCGAAGGAGGTGAAGGATCGTCCGCACTACCTCGTCATCAACGCCGACGAAAGCGAACCTGGCACCTGCAAGGACCGCGACATCCTGCGCCATGAGCCGCACAAGCTGATCGAAGGAGCGTTGCTTGCCTCCGTCGCGATGGGAGCGCACGAGGCTTGGATCTATCTCCGCGGCGAATTCCATGCCGAGTACAAGCGCCTTCAGCACGCAATCGACGAGGCCTACGAGGCAGGGCTGATCGGCAAGAACGCCTGTGGATCGGGGTACGACTTCGATCTCAAGGTCACTCGCGGGGCGGGGGCCTATATCTGCGGCGAGGAGACAGCGCTCCTCGAGAGCCTTGAAGGAAAGAAGGGCATGCCGCGGCTGAAGCCGCCGTTTCCGGCCGCGGTCGGGCTCTGGGGCTGCCCGACCACGGTCAACAACGTCGAATCGATCGCGGTCGTGCCCGAGATTCTGCGCCGCGGCGCCTCATGGTTCGCCTCGATCGGCCGGCCGAAGAACACGGGGACGAAGATCTTCTGCATTTCGGGCCACGTGAATCGGCCGTGCAACGTCGAAGAGGCGCTCGGCATCCCCCTGCGCGAATTGGTCGAGCGCTATGCGGGCGGCGTGCGCGGGGGCTGGGACAATCTGCTCGCCGTCATTCCAGGCGGCGCTTCGGTGCCTTTGTTGCCGAAGGAGATTTGCGAGACGGTGCTGATGGACTTCGACAGTCTGCGCGAGGTGAAGTCGGGGCTCGGCACGGCGGGCGTGATCGTGATGGACCGCTCCACCGATCCAATCCGTGCGATTGCGCGTCTCTCTCGCTTCTACAAGCACGAGTCCTGCGGTCAGTGCACGCCGTGCCGCGAAGGCACGGGCTGGCTGTGGCGGGTGATGGAGCGCATGGTGGAGGGTCGCGCCGAGATCGAGGAGATCGACGTGCTGGAGCAGGTCACTCGCGAGATCGAGGGCCACACGATCTGTGCACTCGGTGATGCCGCAGCCTGGCCTGTTCAGGGCTTGATCCGACACTTCCGCCCGCTGATGGAAGAGCGGATCAGGGCATACAAGGCTCGCAGCGGCGCGGTGCCGATGGCAGCGGAGTGACGACGGTGCGGGTGTTGGCGGCGGAGTGAGGGGGCGATGCCGAAACTGACCATCGACGGCGCCGGACTCGAGGTTCCCGCCGGCATCACCGTGCTGCAGGCTTGCGAGCTTGCCGGCAAGGAGATCCCGCGCTTTTGCTATCACGAACGGCTCTCCATCGCCGGCAATTGCCGCATGTGCCTTGTCGAGCTCGAGAAGGCGCCGAAGCCGATCGCCTCCTGCGCCTATCCGGTGGCGGATGGGATGGTGATTCGCACCGACAGCCCAGCCGTGCGCGCCGCCCGCCGTGGCGTGATGGAGTTTCTGCTGATCAACCACCCGCTCGATTGTCCGATCTGTGACCAGGGCGGAGAGTGCGACCTGCAGGACCAGGCGATGGCCTATGGCTTCGACCGCAGCCGTTTTCACGAGAACAAGAGGGCGGTGCCGGACAAGGATTTCGGCCCGCTGATCAAGACGGTGATGACGCGCTGCATCCACTGCACGCGCTGCGTTCGTTTTCTCACCGAAGTCGCCGGCGTGCCGGAACTCGGCGCCACAGGCCGCGGTGAGCAGATGGAAATCACGACCTATGTCGAACGCGCGCTGACCAGTGAACTCTCGGGCAACATCATCGATCTCTGCCCGGTTGGGGCTCTCACGTCTAAGCCCTACGCCTTCATCGCACGACCGTGGGAGTTGACGAAGACCGATTCGATTGACGTCACCGACGCAGTCGGCTCGTGGATTCGCGTCGACAGCCGCGGCGGTCAGGTGCTGCGCATCCTTCCCCGCGTGAACGACGCGATCAATGAGGAGTGGATTTCGGACAAGGCGCGCTTCTCGCTCGATGGGCTGGCGCGGCGGCGGCTTGATCGTCCGTGGCTGCGCAAGGATGGGCGTCTCGTGCCTGCGAACTGGGGCGAGGCGCTGCAGTCGGTGGCCAGCCGGCTGCGCGCGACCGCGCCGGAGCGGATCGCGGCCGTCGCCGGCGATCAGACAGACTGCGAAACAATGGCGGCGGCGAAGGATCTCTTCTCGCGCCTCGCTTCGCCCAACCTCGATTGCCGCCAGGATGGGGCGCGGCTGGACGCCCGGCGGCGCGACTTCTACTTGTTCAACAGCACCATCGCCGGCATCGAGCGCGCGGATGCCATCCTGCTCATCGGCACGAACCCCCGTCTCGAGGCACCGGTGCTGAACGCCCGCATCCGCAAGCGCTGGCTTGCCGGCAATGTCGCGATCGGCCTGATTGGCGAGGCGCGGGCTCTCACTTACGAGGTCATCCATCTCGGCACGGGCCCAGCGGCCTTGCGCGCGCTCCTGCACGGCGACGATCCGTTCGCCGCCACGCTTCGTTCGGCCGAACGGCCGCTCGTGGTGGTGGGGCAGGGGGCGTTGGCGCGGCCGGACGGTGCCGCGGTGCTCGCCGCAGCCTGGACCATAGCGCGGCAGTCGAACGGGGTTCGCCTCGATTGGCATGGCTTCAACGTTTTGCACACGGCAGCTGCGCGCGTCGGCGGGCTCGATCTCGGCTTCCTGCCCGGCCCCGGTGGCCGGGACATCCACGGCATCCTCGACGGCGCACGGTCCGGCGAGATCGGGCTGGTTCTCTCGTTGGGCGCTGACGAGCTCGACCCCGCCGATCTCGGGCATGCGTTCCTTGTACACATCGGCACCCATGGTGGCCCGATGGCGGCGCGGGCAGACGTGATCCTGCCCGGCGCCTGCTACACGGAGAAGAGCGCAACCTTCGTCAACACCGAGGGTCGGGTGCAAACGACGGAGCGGGCAGTGTTTCCGCCCGGCGACGCGCGGGAAGATTGGACGATCCTGCGCGCTTTGTCCGAGCTCGTTGGTTTGCCTCTGCCCTACAATTCGCTCGATGCGTTGCGCGCGCGGCTGGCGCTGGAGCCGCGTCTTGCTGCGTCTGTCGGGGGTGGCTGCAACGACCCCGCCGGTCCGCCGGGCGATCCGGACATGATGGCGGAAGCACCATTCGTCTCTCCGGTCGGTGACTATTACCGGACCGATCCGATCGGGCGGGCCTCGCCGACGATGGCGGCTTGCGCCTCTTTGCGCACCGCGCCTTCCGCGATTGCGGCAGAGTAAGCGTCATGGACGGCTTCCTCGGCACCCCCCTCGGCCACTTCCTGTTTGTCGTTGCGGCCATCCTCTCTATCACAGTGCCGGTGCTGCTTGGAGTCGCGTACTTGACGTACGCTGAGCGAAAGGTTCTGGCCTCGATTCAGTTGCGCCAGGGGCCGAACGTTGTCGGGCCGTTCGGCCTGCTGCAACCGATCGCGGACGCGGTGAAGCTCTTGATGAAGGAGACGGTGATCCCATCAGGGGCCAATCGCGGTTTGTTCCTCTTCGCGCCGATGCTGACCTTCTCGCTGGCCCTGATCGCCTGGGCGGTGATCCCATTCGGGCCTGGGTTGGTGCTGGCCGACATCAATGTCGGCATCCTCTACCTGTTCGCCATCTCCTCGCTCGGTGTGTACGGCATCATCATCGCCGGCTGGGCGTCGAACTCGAAATATGCCTTCCTCGGCGCCCTGCGCTCCGCCGCCCAAATGGTCTCCTATGAGGTGTCGATCGGTTTCGTCATCATTACGGTTTTGCTCTGTGTTGGCAGCCTGAACCTGTCGCGCGTCGTCGAGGCTCAGGCGAACCTTTGGTTCATCGTTCCCCTGTTTCCGATGTTCGTCGTGTTCTTCATTTCGGCACTTGCGGAAACCAATCGCGCACCCTTCGACCTGCCGGAGGGAGAAAGCGAGATCGTGGCGGGTTTCTTCGTCGAATACAGTTCGATGGCTTTTGCCATGTTCTTCCTGGGTGAATACGCCAACATGATCCTGATGAGCGCGATGACGACGATCTTGTTTCTCGGTGGCTGGCTGCCGCCTGCCGAGATCGCGCCTCTCACGTGGATCCCGGGCCCCGTCTGGTTCGGCCTGAAGATCGCGTTCTGCCTCTTCATCTTCCTCTGGGTTCGCGCCACCTTCCCCCGATACCGCTACGACCAGCTCATGCGCCTCGGCTGGAAGGTCTTCCTCCCGGTCAGCCTCGTCTGGGTGGTGCTGACGGCGGGGACGCTGAAGGTGATGGGCTGGCTGCCGACGGGGGCCTGAAGGTGCAGGGAGCGACGCTTGGGCTCGCGCGAGAGGTGACCGTTGCGGGCCGGCTGGGGGCCGGCTAGGAAGCAGCAACGCTGGAGGCGGACATGAGCTTCGTCGATCGTACCGCGCGCTCCTTCCTGTTGAGCGAACTCGTCTCCGGGCTCGCGCTCACCTTCCGCTATTTGTTCAAGCGCAAAGTGACCATCAACTACCCGCACGAGAAAGGACCGATCAGCCCGCGCTTCAAGGGGGAACACGCGCTCCGTCGCTATCCGAACGGCGAGGAGCGCTGCATTGCCTGCAAACTCTGCGAGGCAATCTGCCCGGCCCAGGCGATCACCATTGAGGCCGAACCTCGCGAGGACGGCTCACGTCGCACCACGCGCTACGACATCGACATGACCAAATGCATCTATTGCGGGCTTTGCGAGGAGGCTTGCCCCGTCGATGCCATCGTCGAAGGGCCGAATTTCGAGTTCTCGACCGAGACGCGGGAGGAACTAATCTACACCAAAGAGCGCTTGCTTGCGAATGGTGATCGCTGGGAGGCGGAGATCTCTGCCCGCCTGAAGGCGGACGCGCCATACCGCTGATCCCGCTTCGCATCGAGCATCGGCGCCCTTCGTGATCGTCACGCTTGCTTTTTACGCTTTTGCTGCCGTGCTCATCGCCGCGGCCGCGATGGTCGTGCTCGCGCGGAACCCGGTGCACGCCGTCCTCTTCCTGATCCTTGCCTTCTTCAACGCTGCCGCCCTGTTTCTGCTGGCCGGTGCCGAGTTCCTCGCCATGATTCTGGTCATCGTCTATGTGGGCGCGGTCGCGGTGCTCTTCCTCTTCGTCGTGATGATGCTCGACGTGAACTTCACCGAGCTCCGCGAAGGCTTCGTGCGCTACCTGCCGATCGGCGCGGTGGTGGGGATTGTTCTCGCGGCTGAACTTCTGTTCATCGCCTCGGTCTGGTCACTGTCTGCGGAGGCCCCAAGGCTGCTCGCGGAGCCAACGCCGCCCGGGCTGGACAATACGACGGCGCTCGGGCGCGTCCTGTACACCGACTACTTCTACCTGTTTCAAGCGTCGGGCGTGATCCTGCTGATTGCGATGATCGGGGCAATCGTGCTGACGTTGCGTGACCGACCAGGCGTGAAACGGCAGGATGTGGGCGCACAGACCGCTCGCCGGCCGCAGGAGACCCTGGCCATGGTCAAGATGAGGCCAGGCTCGGGCATGATCGTCATTCCTAAGCCTGAGACGGTGCGGGGCACGGAGCGTGAGCCGCTGTCTGAACCGACGGGGCACGGAGGACACTGAGGCGATGCCAGCTGTCGGGCTTGGTCACTATCTTGCCGTCGCTGCCATCCTGTTCACGCTGGGAACGGTTGGCATCTTCCTCAATCGGAAGAATGTTATCGTGATCCTGATGTCGGTCGAGCTGATGCTCCTCGCCGTCAACTTGAACCTGATCGCCTTCGCGGCTCACCTCGGCGACCTGACCGGTCAGATCTTCACCATGTTCGTGCTGACCGTTGCCGCCGCGGAGGCCGCGATAGGGCTTGCCATCATCGTTGTCTACTTCCGCAATCGCAGATCGATTGAGGTGGACGACGTGCGCATGATGCGGGGTTGATTGCGATGGTCGAAGTCGGCGCAGTCTTTCCGCCGCTCGCGGGGGCGATGATTGCCGGGCTGTTCGGGCGCAGCCTTGGCGATCGCGGGGCGCAAGGGGTGACGATCGGCCTCATGGTTATCGCCGCTATGTGCGGCATCATCCTGTTCGTCGATGTCGCGGTGCACGGCAACGCCCGCACGGTCGACCTCGCCACCTGGATTGCTTCAGGCAGTCTAGAGGCGCGCTGGTCGCTTCGGTTCGATACGCTCTCGGCCGTTATGGTCGGCATGGTGACGGTCGTGTCGACGCTGATCCACGTCTACAGCGTCGGCTACATGAGCCACGACTCCTCCATCCCACGCTTCATGGCTTACCTCTCGCTGTTCACCTTCGCGATGCTCATGCTGGTGACGGCCGACGACCTCATTCAGCTCTTCTTCGGCTGGGAGGGGGTGGGGCTCGCCTCTTATCTTCTGATTGGGTTCTGGTTCGATCGGGAGAGTGCGAACGCGGCCGCGATGAAGGCGTTCATCGTCAATCGAGTTGGCGATGTGGGTTTCGCACTCGGCATTGCCGGCGTGTTCGCGTTGACTAACAGTGTTGCGTTCGATGGGATCTTCATCGCGCTGCCGGGCGTTGCAACGCGAACGATCTCTGCCGCGGGCATGGAGTTCCGGGCGGTCGAACTGTGCGCGGTGCTCCTCTTCATCGGGGCGATGGGCAAGTCGGCCCAGATCTTCCTGCATACATGGCTCCCGGATGCCATGGAGGGTCCGACCCCAGTCTCTGCGCTGATCCATGCCGCGACCATGGTGACGGCCGGGGTCTTCCTGACCGCGCGCATGAGCCCTCTGTTCGAGCTTGCACCCACCGCCCTCGCCATCGTGACGGTGATCGGCGCCGCGACGGCGCTGTTTGCCGCGACGGTCGGCTGCGTGCAGAACGACATCAAGAGGGTGATCGCCTATTCGACGTGTTCGCAACTCGGCTATATGTTCTTCGCAGCAGGGGTTTCCGCCTACCCGGCGGCGATCTTCCACCTGTTCACGCACGCGTTCTTCAAGGCCCTGCTGTTCCTCTCCGCCGGCAGCGTCATCCACGCCATGGACGGAGAGCAGGACATTCGCCGCATGGGCGCCATCTGGCGCAAGGTGCCGATCACCTATGCGATGATGTGGATCGGAAGCCTCGCACTGGCCGGAGTTCCGATCTTCGCCGGTTACTACTCAAAGGACATGGTGCTGGAAGTGGCCTGGGCGTCCGGCACGGGAGTGGGGCGTTTCGCCTTCGCCTGCGGCTTGATCGCGGCGTTCCTGACCGCCTTCTATTCCTGGCGCCTGCTGATCCTCACCTTCCATGGTGATGCACGGGCAGATGCGCACACGATGAGCCACGTGCACGAGAGTCCGCCGGTGATGACCGTCCCGCTCGCGCTGCTCGCGATCGGTGCCGTTTTCGCCGGGGTCGTGTTCCACGAGCCGTTCGTCGGTCACCACTATGCTGAGTTCTGGCGCGAGGCGATCTCGATCTCGCCCGAGCACCGCGCGATGGCGCTCGCGCATGATGTTCCCGCTGAGGTGAAATACGCCCCGCTCGTGCTGGCGATCGCGGGCATTGCGACGGCGGTGTTGTTCTACGCGCTCGCACCAAAGCTGCCCGTGGCGCTGGCTGAAGCGTTCCCGGGTGTTTACCAATTCCTGCTCAACAAGTGGTACTTTGACGAGCTCTATCATCGCCTTTTCGTTCGCCCGGCCTGCGCGCTCGGCACGGTGTTGTGGAAGGGCGGGGATCTCCGCACCATCGACCGTTATGGTCCCGACGGTGTCGCTTCCTTGGCGCGCGAAATCGGCCGCAGCGTCGTCCGCGTCCAGTCGGGCTACGTCTACCATTACGCTTTTACCATGCTGGTTGGTCTTGTTGTCCTGGTCACCCTCGCCGCAACCGGACGGCTCTGAGGCATGAGCTCCGTCGGCTTCCCGCTTCTCAGCCTGATCGTCTTTCTTCCCCTCGTTGGCGCGGCCATCATCGCCACCGTTCGCGGGGACGAGCAGACCGTCAGCTCCAACGCTCGTTGGACCGCTCTTTGGACCAGCCTGATTGTCTTCTTTCTCAGTTTGGTGCTGTGGGCTCGCTTCGACCGCAGCAGCGCCGATTTCCAATTCGTCGAGCGTGCGGCCTGGTTCGGTGATCTCGCCATCTCCTACCATGTCGGGGTCGACGGCCTGTCGGTCCTCTTCGTTCTGCTTTCCACGGCGCTCACACCGGTTTGCGTGGTTGCATCCTGGGAATCGGTCGAGAGCAAGCTGCGCGAGTACATGATCGCGTTTCTCGTGCTCGAGACCATGATGGTCGGCATGTTCGTCGCCCTCGATCTTGTCATCTTCTACATCTTCTTCGAGGGCGTGCTGATCCCGATGTTCCTCATCATTGGGGTATGGGGAGGATCACGGCGCACCTACGCCGCGTTCAAATTCTTCCTCTTTACGCTGGCAGGATCGGTGCTGATGCTGCTCGCGGTCATCTGGCTCTATCTCGACGCGGGCACCAGCGACATTCCTGTCTTGCTCGACCACCCGCTTTCGCGCACTGCGCAAACTTGGCTGTTTCTCGCCTTCTTCGCTTCGTTTGCGGTTAAAGTGCCGATGTGGCCGTTGCACACGTGGCTGCCGGATGCGCACGTCGAGGCGCCCACTGCGGGCAGCGTTATCCTGGCCGGCGTCCTGCTCAAGATGGGCGGCTACGGATTCCTCCGTTTCAGTCTCCCCATGCTGCCGGAAGCATCGGTCGATTTCGCGCCGTTCGTCTTTGCGCTGTCGGCGATCGCGGTCGTCTACACGTCGCTTGTGGCGCTCGCGCAGGAGGACATCAAGAAGCTGATTGCCTACTCCTCTGTCGCGCATATGGGGCTTGTCACCTTGGGCCTGTTCACTTTCACCACGCAAGGTATCGAGGGCGCACTTTTCCAGATGCTGAGTCATGGCGTGGTGTCAGCCGCGCTCTTCCTCTGCGTTGGCGTGATTTATGACCGTATGCACACGCGCGAGATTGCTGCATATGGCGGGATCGCGCATCGCATGCCGCGCTATGCGGTCCTGTTCATGTTGTTCAGCATGGGCTCGGTTGGTCTTCCAGGCACTTCGGGCTTCGTCGGTGAGTTCCTCGCCATTGTTGGCGCGTGGCAGGTCAACCGCATGCTTGCGTTGGTTGCGGCGTCAGGAATGGTTCTTGGAGCGGCTTACATGCTCTGGCTCTATCGTCGCGTGTTGTTTGGCGCCCTGACCAAGCCTGAGCTGAAGGCGTTGCCCGATCTGTCGCCCCGCGAGTTGGCAGCGTTCAGTCCGTTGGCAATTCTGACGCTATGGATGGGCCTCTATCCGAGCTCCTTCACGCAGTTCTTCAGCGCTTCGGTCGCAAGCTTGCTGGACCGCCATCAGTCCATGCTGGGCGCCTCCCGCCAGCTCGCGGGGCTCTGAAGCGATGGAGGGCATCCTGAACTGGCACGCTGCGCTGCCTGAACTCGTGCTCGCCTTGGCGGCGATGGCACTGCTGATGCTCGGCGTGCTGCTCCATCGTAGTGCACGCGAGATGGTGTCGCTTCTTGCGCTCGCGACTCTTGCGCTGACGGCTGCGCTCGTTCTCGGCAGTGATCGGCCCCTTTCCGCCTTCGGCGATTTGTTCCTGGTTGATGATTTCGCCGTCTTCGTGAAGACGGCCGTCCTCGGCGCGGCGGCGCTCGCTCTGGTGCTGTCGCTTGAGTGGAACCGACGGGAGCGGTTGGATCGTTTCGAGTATCCGATCCTTGTGCTGTTTGCATCCCTCGGCATGATCATGATGGTGTCGGCGAACGATTTGATGAGCCTCTATCTCGGGCTCGAGCTCTCGTCGCTGGCGCTTTACGTGCTCGCGGCGATTCAACGCGATGATCTGCGCGCCAGCGAGGCCGGGCTCAAATACTTTGTGCTTGGCGCACTGGCTTCAGCGATCACCCTTTACGGCATGTCGCTGACCTACGGGTTTGCCGGCACGACACGGTACGATGGGATTGCGGCGGCAGTCGCTGCCGGCCCGATGGCCACCGGGCTCATCGTCGGGCTTTGTTTCGTCACGGCCGGTCTTGCCTTCAAGATCTCGGCCGTTCCGTTCCATATGTGGACGCCTGACGTCTACGAGGGCGCGCCGACGCCGGTGACGGCTTTCTTCTCGGTCGCGCCGAAGTTCGCTGCCATCGCGGTGTTGATGCGGGTGTTGGCCGGGCCGTTTGGGGCGGCAGTGGCGCAGTGGACGCAGATCCTCGTCCTGCTTGCCATTGCTTCAATGCTGGTGGGCGCCTTCGCCGCCCTTCGCCAGGCGAACATCAAGCGGCTGATGGCGTATTCCTCGATCGGCCATGTCGGCTACGCCCTGATCGGTTTTGCAGCCGGAGGAGAGGAGGGGCTGCGCGCCGTCCTCCTCTACATGACGATTTACGTGGTGATGAACATAAGTGTTTTCGGCTGCATCGTTGCCATGCATCGGCAAGGTGTTGCGTGCGAGCGGATCGACGACCTGGCTGGGCTGTCCGACAGCGCGCCGGGGCTCGCCTTCGCTTTGGCGATCCTGATGTTTTCGATGGCCGGGATTCCACCCTTGGCAGGTTTCTTCGCCAAGCTTTGGGTGTTTTTGGCCGCGATCGAGGCAGGGCTTTGGCCTTTGGCGTTCGTCGGCGTGCTCGCCTCGGTTGTCTCGGCCTTCTACTATCTCCGCATCGTCAAGCTCATGTACTTCGACACCCCAGCAGGCGCGTTCGCCCCCCTTCATAGCGGGGTCGCCGTGGTGGTTGCATTCGGCGGTGTCTTCAGCGTCGGCTTCGTTCTGCTGCCGTCACCGCTGCTGATGGTGGCGGGCAGTGCGGCGCGATCGCTTCTCGCGCCGTGAACGCTCCGTTTCAGATTGAAATCCACGACATCCTGCCGAGCACGTCAGACCGTGCGATCATCTTCGCGCAGGCTGGTGCCCCGCCCTGGACAGCTGTGCTCGCGCGCGAGCAAACGGCCGGGAGAGGACGACACGGGCGGCGCTGGGTCGGTGGTCGGGGGAACCTATTCCTGTCCGTCGTGCTTGACCCGAATGTCGCTTCGCAGACGACGGAGTGGTCGTTTGTCGCTGCCGTCGCGACGGCCGACGCCATCCTGCCCCTTCTCCACGATCCGCGTCTGCTGCGCCTGAAGTGGCCGAACGACCTTCTGCTGGCTGGCGCCAAGCTGGGAGGTATCCTGATTGAAGCTGGCGGGGGACCGAACGCGATTGGCTGGGCCGTCGCTGGCATCGGTGTGAACCTCGTATCCGCACCTGAGAACGTCGGCCAGCCGGCGATCGCGCTCGGCGATCGTGCGGCGACGGTTCCTTCCGCCGAGGATCTCGCGCCGTCCATTGTCCAGCGGCTCCAGGCCTGGACGGCAGTGATGGAGAGCGAGGGGTTTGGTGCGGTGCTGGAGGCGTGGCACCAACGTAGCGTTACGCTTGGGACTGCCCTGACGGTTCGACTTGCGAGCGGCACGCTGCAGGGCCGCTATCTCGGTCTGGGCGATGATGGCGCGCTGCTTCTCGAGATGCCGGATGGCAGCCGGCGCAGCATCGTCGCTGGCGAGGTTCTGTGACGACGGGGGCTGATGGTGCTGCTGGCGATTGATGCCGGAAACACCAACATCGTGTTCGCGGTCTGGGACGGCGCCACTTGGCGTGGGCAGTGGCGGCTTGCCACCATCGGCGAACGCACGAGCGATGAGTACGCGGCCTGGCTGCAGCAAGTGATGGCGTGGGGAAATCTGTCTCCTTCGGACATCGATGCCGCCGTCATCGCTTCTGTGGTGCCGGCCGCGCTTTGGCATCTTCGTCGCCTCTGCGTGAACCGCTTTGGCGTTGAGCCGCTGGTTGCTACTGCGGGGCTCGACTGGGGTTTCCGAATCCGCACCGATAATCCGAACGAGGTCGGCGCCGACCGTCTGGTGAACGCCCTCGCCGCGCGTGCCCGGTTCCCGCGTCCTCTGATCGTCGTCGATTTCGGCACTGCTACCACGTTCGACGTGGTCGATGGTGAAGGGGACTACATCGGTGGCGTGATTTCTCCTGGCATCAACCTGTCGCTTGAGGCACTGCACCGCGCCGCTGCCGCACTGCCGCGCGTGGGGGTGGCGAGACCGGCTTGCATCATCGGGCGGTCGACGGTTCCCGCCATGCAGTCTGGGATATTCTGGGGCTATGTCGGCCTGATCGAGGGCGTCGTGCGTCGTGTGGCGGCGGAACTCGGCGCTACACCGACTGTGATCGCAACGGGCGGGCTCGCCCCTCTGTTCGCGGAAGGCACGGATGTGATTGGACAGATCGTTCCCGACCTGACGCTGGAGGGGCTCGTTCTCCTCCACAAGCGCAATCCGAGGACTACGGCGTGAGGATCGACCCCACCACCTTCGCCTTCGTTCCGCTCGGCGGCATCGGCGAGATCGGTGCCAACTTCTACCTCTATCACTGCAACGAGCGTTGGCTTGCGGTCGATTGTGGCCTCACCTTCGGCGATACGTCCACACCCGAGTTTGAAATCCTTGTTCCCGATCCGGCCTTCATCGCGGAGCGGCGGAAGCGGCTCGTCGGTCTCGTCATCACTCATGCGCACGAGGATCATCTCGGTGCGGTCGCCTGGCTGTGGCCGCGGCTCGAGTGTGCCGTCTATGCAACGCCCCTTGCCGCCGCCATTCTCCGCCGCAAGCTGGGCGAACGCGGCCTTGCCGGGCGTGTACCACTTCACGTCTATCAGCCGGGTGGAAGCCTTGAGCTCGATCCGTTCTCCTTGCGGTTCATTCGCATGGCGCATTCGACGCCAGAGGCCCAGGCGATTGTCGTACGCGTTGCGGGCTGCACCGTACTGCACACCGGCGATTGGAAGCTCGATCCGTCGCCGCTGGTCGGCCCGCCGACGGACGAAGCTTCGCTCGGCGCGCTCGGCGAGCAGGGTGTGGACGTACTCGTTTGCGACAGCACGAACGCGCTCGTCGAGGGGCACTCGGGAAGCGAGGCGGAGGTCCGCCGCAACCTGATCGCACTGGTACGCAGTCTGAGGGGGCGTGTGGCGCTGACCTGCTTCGCGACGAATGTTGCGCGGATCGAATCAATCGCGCAGGCTGCCGTCTCCTCCGGGCGTGCGCTCGCAGTCGTCGGGCGCGCCTTCCGCAACGTGATCGCTGCGGCGCGTGAGGTCGGATATCTCGCCGACCTTCCCGAGCTCGTGGACGAGGAGGATGCCGGTTCGCTGCCGGATGATGCCGTGCTGTTCCTGGTTGCCGGAAGCCAGGGCGAGCCGCGCAGCGCGCTCTCCCGCATCGCGTTCGATACGCATCCGCACGTTGCCCTGGGTGAGGGAGATACGGTGATCTACTCGTCGCGCATGATCCCTGGCAACGAGCGGGCGATCCACCGCGTGCAGGTTGCTCTTGCGCGGCGCGGCGTGCGCGTGATGACGGAACGCGACCATATGGTGCACGTTTCGGGGCACCCCGCGCGCGATGAGCTGCGCCGGCTCTATGCGTTGGTTCGGCCCCGTCACGTCGTGCCCATGCACGGGGAATGGCTCCACATGACCGAGCATGCCGAACTCGCCAGCGGGTTTGGGGCTGTGGCGCACGCGATCGACAATGGCGACGTGCTTCGTTTGTCTCCCGGACCGGTCGAGGTGATCGACCATGTCGCGTGTGGCAAGCTCGCGGTGGACGGGGACCGTCTCGTGCCGACCTCAAGCGAGCTGTTCCATGCCCGGCGTCGAATGTTGGACAGTGGTCTTGTGGTCGCGTCAATCGTGGCCGATTCGGCTGGGCGTTGCTTGGCCCGGCCGGTCGTGTCCGCGCCTGGCGTGTTCGATGCAACGATGAACGGGGTTGCCGCCAGGCTCGCCGATGAGTTGGCCGCAGCGGTCGCCTCCCTGCCGGTCGCTGTGCGGCGCGATGACGACGCTTTCCGTGAGGCTGCGCGCGGGGCTTTGCGTTCGCTCCTGCGACCCCTGGTCGGACCGAAGCGTCCGAGTGTGGACGTGCATCTGTTGCGTGTTGGCTGAGCCGTGACCTGGTTCACCGGTGTCGTCGTTTACGTGCTCGTCTGGTGGACGGTGCTGTTCGCGGTTCTGCCTTTGTGGACAAAGCCCGTCGTGTCGCCTCAACAGGCCGAGCATTTTCCCGGCGCACCGGACCGCCCTCTGCTCTGGCGGAAGATCGTCGTCACCACTGTCGTCTCGGCTCTGGTCTGGAGCGTGATCTGGCTGGTGGTCGAGAGCGGGGTGATCTCGTTCCGTGACCCTGCGTGATCAGGCCCCGCGAGACCGGCGTTTGATCGCTTGCCCGCGCCCTTGATTCCTGTCGCTGATGCTCGTCGATCGATCAGCCGGTGGGTGCGATCAGAAATTAGGCGTCTTTTCGCTCATTCCACAAGCACGATGCTGATTTGGTAAGCGAGTCCGGTCTTAGTATGCGCAAAAAACTGTCGACCCAGTCCTTTTCCTCATTGCCTTGCGCACGGTCGGCGTCAAAATAAGCGACAGGAAGAGGGTGGTCCTCTTCCTGCCGTGTGACTGGCGTTTCCTCCCTGAACTCGGGCCGCTGTGGCATGGCCACGCGGCCCCCTTTTTCGTGCTTAATGCTTTGGCAATGATCGGTCCATATGTTTACAAACAAGTTCCGGTTGGAACCGTGAAACCGCCAGGAAATCCTGGAAACAGTCAGGACTTTCGCGATTGCGCCTCCCCTTGGGCATCCTGTTCGCCCTAATCGCCGGGTCTGCTGCGGCGCAGACGATCTCGCAGGCCGAGTGTCGGCTCATTGCCCGTCACGTGCCGGGGGCCGGGGTCGCTTATCAGCCGGGGGTCGACGTTCGGGGTCGTCCCGTCGTGGCGGCCGACCTTCTGCCGTCACCCGCCGTCGTGCCTGAACGCTTTGTTGTCGCTCTGTCGGTTGACCTGCGTCGTCGTCTTGGTCTGGCGGAGGAGTGGAAGCCAGAACTGCCGATCGGCGTCATCACCGTTGAAGGCGGCACGCTTTTGCTCGACGGGCGGCCGATCCCGCCGGATGCCGCCGCCGGGCTTGCTGCGGCGTGCGCTGCCGTCCGCCGCTAATCCGCCTGCTCGCGCCGTTTCCGCAGCGGCGAATCCGCACTACTGTGCCGCGTATCCAGAGATCGGAGACGCCGTCCGCTCATGCGCTTGTCCCGCTATTTTCTGCCCACTCTGAAGGAAACGCCCGCCGAGGCGCAAATCGTCTCGCATCGGCTGATGCTGCGCGCGGGCCTGATCCGGCAGCAGGCGGCCGGCATCTACTCCTGGCTGCCCGTTGGCTTGCGGGTCCTCGAGCGCATCGCGCGGATCGTGCGCGAGGAACAGGACGCCGCCGGTTGCCACGAAATCCTGATGCCCACCATCCAGCCGGCCGAGCTCTGGCGGGAATCAGGCCGCTATGACGATTACGGCAAGGAAATGCTCCGCTTCCGTGATCGTCACGATCGCGAATTGCTCTACGGCCCCACCAACGAGGAGATGGTCACCGACATCTTTCGTGCCTACGTCAAATCCTACCGCCAGCTCCCCGTGATGCTCTACCATATACAGTGGAAGTTTCGCGACGAGGTGAGACCGCGCTTCGGCGTGATGCGCGGGCGCGAGTTCCTGATGAAGGATTCGTACTCCTTCGATCTCGACCAAGCCGGTGCACGGCGGAGCTACAACAAGATGTTCGTCGCCTACATGCGCACCTTCGCCCGCCTGGGGCTGAAGGCAATTCCGATGCGCGCGGAGACGGGGCCCATCGGTGGCGATCTCAGCCACGAGTTCATTATCCTAGCCGAGACGGGCGAGAGCCAGGTCTTCGTGCACCGCGACCTTGTCGAACGCGACATTCTTGCCGAGGTCGTGGACTACGAGTCCGACCTCCAGCCGCTGGTCGATTCCTGGACCTCGCTCTACGCAGCGACCGACGAGAAGCACGACGAGGCGGCCTTCGCCGCGATCCCGCCCGAGAAGCGGGTGGCCGCGCGCGGCATCGAGGTCGGGCACATCTTCTACTTCGGCACCAAATATTCGGGGCCGCGGGCGATGAACGTCACCGTCCAGGGGCCGGACGGCAAGCCCGTGCATCCCGAGATGGGCTCCTACGGCATCGGTGTCTCTCGCTTGGTCGGCGCAATCATCGAAGCAAGCCACGATGAGGCGGGTATCATCTGGCCAGAGAGTGTCGCGCCGTTCCGCGTCGGTCTCCTCAATCTCAAGGTCGGTGACGCGACGACGGACTCGCTCTGTGCCGATCTGTACGAACGGCTGCGCGCCAACGGGGTCGAGGTTCTCTATGACGATCGCGAGGAGCGGGCAGGCGTGAAGTTCGCGGATGCCGACCTGATTGGCCTGCCGTGGCAGGTCATCGTTGGGCCGAAAGGTGCAGCGAGTGGGCTGGTCGAACTCAAGCGCCGTAAAGGCGGCGAACGGCACGAGCTTGACCGCGATTCGGTACTGGAACGTCTGATCGGCTGAAGCGCGCCATGTTCGGTGCCTTCGAGCGCATGGTGGCACTCCGCTACCTGCGTGCGCGCAAGCAGGAAGGTTTCCTCTCCGTCATCGCCGCCTTCTCATTCGCCGGCATTGCGCTTGGGGTAGCCACCCTCATCATCGTCATGAGCGTGATGAACGGGTTCCGCGAGGAACTGCTCGGCAAGATCCTTGGTCTTAACGGACATCTTGGCGTGTATGGCACAGGCGTGGCACTCACCGATTACGACAAGCTCGCCCGCCAAATTCGCGCCGTGCCGGGAGTGGTGCAGGCGATCCCCATCGTCGAGGGCCAGGCGCTGGCGACGGGGGAGCATGGAGGGGCGTCCGGCGTGCTCGTCCGGGGCATTCGCCGCGAGGATCTTGCCGCGCGCACGCTCCTCTCGCGCAACATCGCTGCCGGTTCGATCGACCACTTCGAAGGCATGGATGCGATCCTGATCGGCACCCGGCTCGCCTCGCGCCTCGGCCTCGCTGTGGGCGATCGGGTCTCGCTCGTCTCCCCGCAAGGGCAGGTAACGGCCTTCGGCACCGTGCCGCGCATCGTCTCTTATACGGTGGTCGCGCTGTTCGAGGTGGGCATGTTCGAGTACGACAGTGCCTACGTTTTTCTGCCCTTCGAGGCGGCGCAGATCTATTTCCAGCAAACGGCTGCGACCCAGATCGAGGTCTTCGTCGAGGATCCTACACGCGTGCGGGCGGCGGCGAATGCCATTCGTGGCGCGCTTACCGGTATGCCCATCCGCATCCTCGACTGGCAGCAGGCCAATTCCTCCTTTTTTCAAGCGGTGCAGGTGGAGCGGAACGTGATGTTCCTCATTCTTACCCTGATCATC
>CALBEG010000097.1 GCA_937927455.1 uncultured Elioraea sp.
CAGCGAGCGACTGCGCGAGCGCGGCGTCCTCGGGCGTGTTGACGTTGAAGAACGGATCAAGCGGATGGATCGGCCACTCCGCCACCGCGATGCCGTGCCGTGCCGTCCAGCGATCGATCTTGCGCTCTCCCTCCTCGACCACGGCGCGGCGGAGGTCCTCGCGCAAAGCCACCGGCCAGAGCCCGATCGGGGGATGGGTGCGCCCGGCGGAGGCAGCGCAGGCGAGCGGTGTGCCAGCCTCAGCGCGCGCCGCATGCAGGCGCCCGACGAGATCGCGCGGCAGGAACGGGCTGTCGGTGGAGACGGTGACGATCCAGGCGAGATCAGGCCGGTGGTCTGCTGCCCACTCAAGACCGGCGAGGATGCCGGCAAGAGGGCCTGCATAGCCCGAGATCGAGTCGGCCACAACGGGAAGGCCGAGGGAAGCGAAGCGGGCTGGCTCACCGTTGGCGTTGATGATCAGCCCCGTGCAGGACGGCGCGAGGCGCGCCACGATCCGCTGCAGGATTGTTTGGTTACCGATACGAAGGAGCCCCTTGTCCGCCCCGCCCATGCGCCGGCCCTGCCCTCCGGCCAGAAGCACGCCCAAGGTGGGCGGATGATCGCCACCCGCTTGCTCGGCCGCGTCCACGCGGGCCTCACTCGTCGTCACGCGCACCCTTGCGACGGTGCTTCGCGCTCTCCTCCTCGACATAGGCCGGGTCGAGATCGAAGACGATGCGATGTTCGCCGGAGAGCGCAAGGAAACGCTTGCCGCGGGCGCGCCCGATCAGAGTGAGCCCCGCCTGGCGCGCGAGCTCCACCCCCCAGGCGGTGAAGCCCGAGCGGCTGACGAGGATGGGAATGCCCATGCGCACGGTCTTGATCACCATCTCGGAGGTGAGGCGGCCGGTCGTGTAGAAGATCTTGTCGGCAGGGTCGATGCGATGGCGATACATGTAGCCGGCGATCTTGTCGACCGCGTTGTGCCGGCCAACATCCTCCATGTAGACCAGGGGTTGATCCTCGCGGCACAGCACGCAGCCATGGATGGCGCCGGCCTCGAGATAGAGGCTCGGCATCGTGTTGATGGCGTGGGTGAGACGATAGAGCCAGGAAGTGCGCAGGGTGGCATCCGGCAGACGGATGCTTTCGAACCGCTCCATCAGGTCGCCGAAGGCCGTGCCCTGCGCGCAACCGGAGGTGAGGGTCTTCTTTTTCAGCTTCTCCTGGTAGTCGGTCGCCCGCGCTGTGCGCACCACAACGACATCAAGGTCCGGGTCGTGTTCGACCGCAGTCACCTCATCGTCCGGTTGCAGCATGGCCTGGTTCAGGAGATAGCCGAGGGCGAGATATTCGGGATAGTCGCCGATCGTCATCATGGTGACGATCTCGGTGCCGTTGAGGAACAGGGTCAGCGGCTTCTCGACCGTGACCGCGGTTTCCACCTCCGCCCCCGTGTGGTCGATGCCGCGCACGCGGCAGGTCAGCCGCGGATCGGTCGGATCAGGAACGATGCGCGGGGCGTCGCAATCTGCCTCCATGCCTGCTAGATGCGGGACAAGAGCGTGCGGTTCAAGCCGCGGCCTGCGGCCAGGGGGAAACGGATGGCGGATCGGCTGCTCGGCAAGGTCGCGCTGGTGACGGGAGGGGCGTCGGGCCTCGGGCGTGCCATTGCACTGCGCTTCGCGCGCGAAGGCGCGATCGTGGTCATCGCCGACCAGGCCGACCATCCGGCAGAGGGGGGAGAGCCGACACGGGCAATCCTCGAACGCGAAGGGAGAGCGGCGATCTTCCGCAGAACCGATCTCACCTCCGAGGCGGACGCCGAGGCAGCCGTCGCCTGCGCGGTGGATCGCTTCGGCCGGCTCGACGTGCTGGTGACCACCGCGACCCTCGGCTGGAGCGGGCGCATCACCGAGACGTCGCTGCAGGAGTGGGAGCGCACGCTTGGTCTCGCTGTGACGGGGGTGTTCCTGGCGAGCCGGGCAGCGGTTCGGCAGATGAGCGGCCAGGCCGAGGGCGAGGACGGGGTGCGCGGGCGGATTTTGGCCGTAGGGTGTCCTTCCGTCACCGCCGATGCGGGCGCTTCCGCCGCCTTCGCCGCCGCCAAGGCCGCCGTGCACGAAATCGCCCGCCGAATCGCCTTCGACCACGGGGCGGATGGCATCGTTTGCAACGTGATCGAGCCGGGCGCGATCGTTGTGCAGAGATCGAACCGTGCGGAGGAGGTCGCGGCGGCCGAGCGCGCCGCATCGCGCACCCCTTGGCGCCGCGCCGGACGGCCGGAGGATGTCGCCAACGCCGCTCTGTTCCTCGCTTCAGACGAGGCGTCCTTCATCTCTGGGGCGGTGCTCGCCGTCGATGGCGGGCTCGCTGCCCATTGAGCTCTGCGCGCGCAAGGCCATCTCGCCGGGCGTGATGGAAGCGCCGTTCGTCTCCCCAACCGAGCCGACCGCCGAACAGGCGATCGCCGCCATCCGCGACGAACTCTCCCTGTTCGACGACTGGATGGATCGCTACGAACAGGTGATCGACTGGGGGCGGGCTCTTCCCCCCTTCCCGGAGGCGTGGAAGGAGCCGCAGCGTCGGGTCGAGGGCTGCCAGAGCCAGGTCTGGCTCGAACAGCGCGCAG
>CALBEG010000098.1 GCA_937927455.1 uncultured Elioraea sp.
CCCAACATCTCGCTGCAGGATTAGGCCTGTGCATCCGCTTTCCTCGGCTGCAAGGTGAAGGCGACGCGAAGCGGCGAGGGAGAGCGTTGATGCGAACACGAGAACGGCATTCAAAGCTTTGCTTCTGAAACATTCCTCTGCCGCCCAAAGCAGGTCCTCGGGCAGCGCACGCACCACCAGAAGGCCAGCGGGATCGATCCCCCAAACGCGAAGCCCGGCCGGAAACGGGTCGGGTTGGGTGGCGATCCAGCCAACAGAGGGCCCTGCCCGGGCGGCGATGAGGCAGGCGAAGGCCACGCCCGCGCCCTCGTCATCGGCCACAATCTCGTGCAGCGCGCCGCGACAAAGCCCGCGCCAGGGCAAAGCGCGGTCGATCGCCGGGGCGAGCGACAGCGGCGAGAAGGCCGGGCGCGCGGGCGGTGCCTCCAGCCGGGCGAGGCGGGCTCGCAGGCGGTCGAGCACGGTGCGGCGATCATCCGTCGCATGGGGGGTGGCCGGCATGGGGTCCTCGCGCATGTTCTAGATTTGTTCTAGTCGCGAAGGCGCAAGTCAACCGCGCGCGGGGTGGGGGTTCGCGCCGGCCGCAGGCTGACCCACATCAAGGTCGCACGGCGCGCGGCCGTGCTCTAAAGTATCTTCGCCGAACCGAAGGAAAGGGGTTTCGCCATGAAGATGGAACTGAACATGGGCACGGCTGACCGCGCGATCCGCGCTGCGGTGGGGGTGTTGTTGATCGCGCTCGCGCTGTTCGGCCAGATCGGGCTTTGGGGTTACATAGGCGTGGTGCCGCTCGTCACCTCCATCCTTGGTTTCTGCCCGGCCTACACGCTTCTGGGCATGAACACCTGCGGCACCTCGAAGGCCTGAGGGGGGCGGGGGCGGCTGCTGCGCCGCCCCTCGGTCTTTCCCCTCCGGTCAGACGCCGAGATAGGCCTCGCGCAGCCTCGGGTCGCGCAGGAGCGCGCGCGCCTCGCCCTCGTGGGTGACGCGGCCGGTTTCCAGCACGCAACCGCGATCGGCGATGGCGAGGGCGGCGGCGGCGTTCTGCTCGACCAAAAGCACGGTGAGTCCCCGCGCGCGCAACGCAACCACCGCCTCCAGGATCTGATCCACCAGCAAGGGCGCAAGCCCCATCGAGGGCTCGTCGAGCAGGAGAAGGCGCGGGCGGCTCATCAGCGCCCGGCCGATGGCAAGCATTTGCTGCTGCCCGCCAGACAGCCCCGCCGCCGGCAGCCGGCGCTTCTCGGCCAGCACCGGAAACAGCGCATAGACCTGGGCCAGGCCCTCGGCCGCGTGCTCTGCCCCGCGGCGGAAGGCGCCGAGGCGGAGATTGTCCTCCACCGTCAGGGGGCCGAACACCTGCCGCCCCTCCGGCACCTGGGCGATGCCGCGCGCGACGCGCGCGTGCGGGGGAAGGGTCTCGATGCGCTCGCCCTCGAACAGGATCGTGCCCGCGGTGATCGGCTGCACGCCGGAGATCGCGCGCAACAGGGTCGTTTTGCCCGCGCCGTTGGCGCCGATGAGCGCGACGATCTCGCCAGCCCGCACCTCGAGCCCGACCCCCTTGATCGCCTCGATGCGGCCATAGGCGGAACGCAGCCCCTCAACCCGTAGCATGCGCTGCCTCCGCCGCGTGCCGCCCCAAGTAGGCCGCCACCACCTCCGGGTTGGCGCGCACCTCGGCCGGCGTGCCTTCCGCCAGCATTCGCCCGTGGTTCAGCACCAGGATGTGGGTGGAGATTCGCATGACGAGCTTCATGTCGTGCTCGACCAGAACGACCGCCGCCCCACGCTCGGCGATGGTGACGATCAGTCGGTCGATCTCCTCCGTCTCCACCGCGTTGCAGCCGGCGGCAGGTTCATCGAGCAAAAGCACCTTCGGCTCGGCGGCGAGGGCACGGGCAATCTCAAGCCGCTTCAGTGCGCCGTAGGGCAGCGCACCGGCAGGGTCGTCCGCGCGCTTCTCCAGGCCCACGAAGGCGAGGAGGTCGCGCGCCCGCGCGCGCGTCGCGCGGTTCTGCCGCAACACCGAGGGCAGGCGCAACAAGGCGGGGATAAGGTCGCGCTCCTCGTGCAGATGCCGCCCGACCATAACGTTCTCGAGCGCGGTCATGCGGAAGAAGATCTGCAGGTTCTGGAAGGTGCGGCAGAGCCCGCGCGCGGCGAGGAGATGGGGCGGAAGGGCGGTGACGTCCTCGCCCGCCAACAACACCTTTCCAGAATCGGGCCGATACAGGCCGGAGACGATGTTGAACAGCGTTGTCTTGCCCGCCCCGTTGGGCCCGATGATGGAAAACACCTCGCCCGCCCGTGCGGCGAACGAAACATCATCGAGCGCGCGCACACCGCCGAAGGAGATTCCGACCCCACGGGCCTCGAGGATGGGCGTGCTCATGCCACCACCCTGCGCAGCAGGAGCGCGGCAAGCCCCGGCACGATGCCCTGGCGGAGGAAGATCATGAACAGGATGATCATCAGGCCGAGCACCGCGTGCTCGTAGTCATGGAACACAGTGAGCGCCTGCGGCAGCACGGTGAGGATGGCAGCCCCCACGATCGCGCCCAAGGTGGACCCCATGCCGCCGATCACCACCATGGTGACGAGCTCGATGGAATGGAGAAAGTCCGCCACCTGCGGGGTGACGAAGCGGTTGAACAGACCGAGCAGGGAGCCAGCGAGTGCGGCGTAGATCGCAGCGATGACGAAGACGACGAGCTTGGTGCGCGCGACATCGATGCCAGCGACTCGCGCGGCCACTTCGCTGTCGTGCAGCGCACGCAGCGCCCGGCCCAAGGGGCTGTCCTCGAGGTTGAGCGCCAGCCACACGCCGACCAGCAAGACTGCGCCGGTGATCCAATACCAGGTCTCCGCCCCTGCCACGCGCCAGCCGAACAGAACGAGCCGCGGCACTTGCAGTCCGTCGGGG
>CALBEG010000099.1 GCA_937927455.1 uncultured Elioraea sp.
CCCTCGGCCATGCCGGCAATCACCTCGGCCGCATGGTCAACGCAAAGCCGGGCGGTGGCGAAATAGTCGAGGAAAAACAGAGGCTCGGCCCCCTGCACCACCAGGTCGTTGACGCACATCGCGACGAGGTCGATCCCCACGCCATGGTGGCGGCCGGTCTCGATCGCGATCTTGAGCTTCGTCCCGACCCCGTCTGTGGTGGCGACCAGCACGGGGTCGGTGAAGCCCGCCGCGCGCACGTCGAACAGCGCGCCGAACCCACCCAGGGCGCCGAGCGTGCCCGGCCGGTCGGTCGCGCGCGCAAGCGGCTTGATCCGCTCGACGAGCGCCTCGCCCGCCTCGATGTCGACGCCGGCGTCGCGATAGGTGGCTCTGGCGATGGTCTCCCCCGATCGGCTAAGGCAGCATGCACGTTCGCCGGGTCGTGTCGGGGAAGGGGCGTGTCGTCAAGAGCAAGGTTGATCGGGGCGGTTCTCGCCCTCGCGGTCGGGTGCGGGGTCGCACGCGCGGGCGAGTGGGGCTTCCGCATCGGCGGCATCGTGGTCGACGAGACGGCAGCGGACGCGGTGGCGGCGAGGACGGCAGCGCAGGCGACCGGCCGTCAGCTGGCCTGGGAGCGTTTCCTGGCCCGCGAGGCGCCGGAGGCGGCACGTCTGCGGCGATTGCCCGAGCGCGAGCTCGACCGCCTGATCGAGGGCTTCGAGGTTGTCGAGGAAGAGATCACGGCGCGACGGTACCGTGCGACTCTCGCCGTGCTGTTTCGCCCCGAGGCCGTGCGCGCCCTGTTCGCGCGCGAGCTTGGCCCCGGCGAAACCGTGGAGGTGAGGGCGCGCTTCGCCTCGCCCGGCGAGTGGGCGGAGCTTCGGCGCCGCCTTGCCGCCATGCCAATCGTTTCGCGGGTTGAGCTGCGCGGCGTTGCCGCCGATGAGGCTCGCCTCGCCCTGACCCTGTTCGGTGGTGCGACGAGGGCGGGATCTGCGCTTGCTGCCGCAGGCCTCGTGCTGAAGACGGAGGGCGAAGAGCGCAGCCTTGCCCTCGCCCCGTCTGCGGCGGCCGAGGGGCAGGCGAGCGACTGAGCCACGGCGATGATCACGGCGCCCAACCTGATCACCCTGCTTCGCCTCTGCGCGGTGCCCGCCGCCGTCTGGCTGATCCTGCAGCGCGAGATGGTATGGGCGTTCTGGCTGTTCGTCGCCGCCGGCATCTCGGATGCCGTGGATGGGTTCATCGCCAAGCGGTTCGGCCTGCGCTCGCGGGTCGGTGCGGTGCTCGACCCGGTGGCCGACAAGGCCCTGCTCGTCAGCGTCTATGTCACGCTCGGCGCGATCGGGGCCTTGCCCTCCTGGCTTGTCATCCTCGTCGTGTTCCGCGATGTGCTCATCGTGGGGGGCGTGCTCACCCTCTATGTCCTCGGCGAGGACGTCGTCATTCGCCCGCTTTTCGTGAGCAAGGCGAACACCGCCGCACAGATCGTGCTCGCCGCTGCCGTGCTTCTGCACGCTGCCTACGGCGTGCCCAGCGAGAAGGCAGTGGCGGTGCTTGTGTGGCTCGTCGCAGCCAGCACGGTGGCGTCCGGTGCGGCCTACCTCGCGCGCTGGGTGCGCGGCGGTGGGGCAGCGGCGCTGTGATGATGGAAACGCCGGCCCAGATCGCGGCGCGTCGGCAGCGCCTGGTGCTGATCCTGGGCACGATTGGGGCGCTGCTGTTCGCCCTGCACCTCTTTTCCTCGATCCTGCTTCCTTTCGTGCTCGCCGGTCTGATCGCTTACCTCTTGGACCCGATCGCCGATCGGCTGGAAGCTATCGGCATGCCGCGGGGCCTCGGCGCCATTCTGCTTGTCGTCGCCCTGCTCGCCCTCATCGTCACCTTCCTACTGCTGTTCTATCCTCTGATCCTCGCACAGATCACCATCCTGATCTCACTGATCCCGCAGTACATCCGTCTGCTCAGTGACCTCATTCAGCAGTCCCTGTTATGGCTCGAGGAGGTTCTGGGCCCGGAGTTCGTCGATCAGCGGCTTCGCCAGCTTGCCCTGAACCAGATCAACACCATGATCGGCTGGCTGACGGGCGCCATCGCCAGCGTGGTTGGCGGCGGCGTGCAGCTGATCAACGTGCTGACGCTGATCGTCGTCACCCCCGTCGTCGCCTTCTATCTGCTGCGGGATTGGCCGAAGATCATCCGCAGCCTCGATTCCTGGGTTCCGCGCCGCTACGCCCCGAGCGTGCGCGAGATCGCCTCTGAGATCGACCGCATCCTCTCCGCCTGGGTGCGCGGCCAGGCCCTCGTGTGCGTGATCCTTGCCCTCTTCTACGCCATCGCGCTCACCGCAGCGGGGCTGCAGCTCGGTCTGATCGTCGGGCTCACTGCCGGCATCCTCTCCTTCATCCCGTATGTCGGCACGCTGACGGGCTTTGTCGTCGGCATCGGCATGGCGGCCGCCCAGTTCGGCACCTGGTCGGGGGTTGTGACGATTGCGGCGATCTTCATCTTCGGCAACCTGGTCGAGGGCTATGTTCTCTATCCGCGCCTGCTCGGTGAGCGGGTGGAACTGCACGCGGTCTGGGTCATCTTCGCCCTGTTCGCCGGCGGGGCGGTGTTCGGCTTTCTGGGCGTCCTTCTCGCCGTGCCTGCAGCGGCGGCGATAGGGGTGATCGTGCGCCATTGGCTGCGACGCTACCTCGCAAGCGAACTCTATCAAGACGAGGGGCGGCTGTGAGCGCCGAGCAGCTCGCTCTTGCCTTTCCGGCAGCAGAGTCGTTCGCCGCAGAGGATTTTATCCTCTCGCCTGCGACCGAAGAGGCTTGGCGCTGGCTTGCCCTCTGGCCGGACTGGCCGGCGGGGCGGCTCGTGCTGGTGGGGCCCGAAGCGTCGGGAAAAAGCCATCTGGGCGCGATCTGGCGCCGGCGAAGCGGGGCAGCCGTGGTTCCGGCTGCCGCGCTCAGCATCGCCGGCGTGCCGCATCAGATCAGCGCGACCGCGCATCTGCTGGTCGAGAACGCAGAGGCGGCGGCGGGCGAGCCGGAACGCGAACGGGCGCTTCTGCATCTGCTCAACCTCGTCTCTGAACATGGCGGAACGGTGCTGCTGACCGCGCGCCTGCCCGCTCCCCGCTGGCTGCTCACGCTGCCCGATCTCCGCTCCCGCCTGATGGCGTCGGCAAGTGTGGCGATCGGCGCCCCGGACGAGGCCCTGCTCGCTGCCGTGCTTGCCAAGCACCTGGCCGACCGCCAGCTCGCCTGCGATGGCGCCCTGCTGCGCTACCTCGTTGCGCGGCTGCCGCGGAGTTTTGCTGCCATCGCCCACGCCGCTCGGCTTCTGGACGGGATTGCGCTCGCCGAGGGGCGACGCATCGGCCGCGCCCAGGCAGCGCGCGTGCTCGCCGCACTGGCTGAGGACTGATCCGTGCCGCAGCGTCGCCGCGTGCGGAACCACTTGCTGCACCCGGGCCAGTCATGGGAGGGAACCGGGGTGCGGCAGGCCGCCGCGCGCCCGTTGCAGGAGACGACCGTGAGCGAACGTCGCGAGCGCGCATCCGAGGTGGCAAGCGAACCCGTCGCGGTTCCGCCCATCGGGATCGACGACCCGGCCCGCTTCGTCAACCGCGAGCTTTCCTGGCTCGCCTTCAACGCGCGGGTGCTGGAGGAGGCGGACAACCCTCGCCACCCTCTGCTCGAGCGCGTGCGCTTCGTCTCCATCTCCGCCACCAACCTCGACGAGTTCTACTCCGTCCGTGTCGCGGGGCTGGTCGGCCAAGCGACCGCCGGGCTGAACGTGGTGAGCCAGGACGGGCTAACCCCCGGCCAGCAACTCGCCGCCATCCACACCCGCGCCCAGGCGCTGATGGCGGAACAGCAGCGCGTGTGGCGCACACTCCGCGGGCTGTTGCGCGACCAGGGCCTCGCGGTCATCGAGCCCGCCGAACTCGCCGCCGAGGATCGCGCCTGGCTCGAGCAGTGGTTCATGGAGAGGATCTTTCCCGTCCTCACCCCGCTCGCCATCGATCCCGCCCATCCGTTCCCGTTCATTCCCTCCCTCGGGCTCGTCATGGTGCTGAAGCTCGCGCGCGGGGATGACGGCACGGTGATGCGCGCGCTTTTGCCCATCCCGCCGCAGGTCGACCGCTTCGTTCGCCTGCCGGACCGTGAGGGTATCCGTTTCCTCGTTGTCGAGGATGTGATCGACCAGTTTCTGGATCGTCTCTTTCCCGGATTCATTTTGGCCGGGCGCGGCATCTTCCGCATCATCCGCGATTCAGACGTGGAGTTCGAGGAGGAGGCGGAGGATCTTGTGCGCTCCTACGAGACGGC
>CALBEG010000100.1 GCA_937927455.1 uncultured Elioraea sp.
CTACGTCCCAGAACCCAGCCTGACCTTCCGACATCCGCGCCTCGCTCGCTCGATGGCACCTCGACCAAACCGAATCACGCTCAGCGCGCCAACACCAGAGGTTTCCGGAGGTGTCCAGACTCATACCACGCCGCGTCGCCCCAACCGATGAATGGGTCCTGAGCCTAGGCCAAGATGCCGAGCGGGACGTTGTCCGCGGCGCCGAGCAGGCTGAGGATGGTGCCGCCGATCATCCGCCACGCCACGGTCCGCAGCTCCGACCCATTCATGGGTACATCGGCCGCGTCGAGCACCATGACCTAGCGCTCGCACGCAAGCATGGCAAGCTGCGCCGCGCGACCAACAAACAACTCGATCGCCGCCTTCGCGTCTTTATCGAAGACAGGCAATCCGGGCTCCGCGTCTGCACAATCACACCCGCCATCGCGGCACCCGTCACCGTTGCGGCTGTTACCTCCTCCTCCGACATGACGACCACCACCGAAGGCGCGCCGTTGACCACCGCAAGGCGCACCCGCTCCGAGTCATCCCCCTTCGTTGCTGGACGCCGGGATCGACAACCTTGAGGGTGTCCGCGGTACGGGGGTCGAAGTTGCCCGACAACGCCCGTTAAACGCTCAGCCGCTACTTGAGGGTGTCCGCGGTACGGGGGTCGAAGTTGCCGCCAATGCAGATGCTCCCATGACGTGCTCGCTCAGCCGTCCTTCCTCGCCCCTGCCGCCGCTCCCAGCTCCGTCGACAGATCGGTGCCGCCACCGGCCGCCAGGCCAGTCCGCTCCGCCTGCTCGTGACGCTGCCCATTGTACCGCCTGCGGTTGGTGAGACACCGATTTGGAGCCTATGCGGCGAGAGCCGTGGTTGAAAGCTGTTGGTGGCGGACGGCGCTGGGCGTCCTGAGGCCGTGGCGCTCGATGAGCCAGGTGGTGTTGTAGATCTTGCGGAACTTGATCAGCGCGACGCGTAGGTCCTCGACGCTGTCGAAGGTGCGCACCCAGAGGAGGTTCTCCTTGAGAGTGCGGATGAAGCGTTCTGCGCAGCCGGCCCCCTCGGGTGCGCGGACGAAGGCGGGGGAGCTCGTGATCCCCAGGAAGCGCAGCTCTTTTTGGAAGTCGTCGGCCATGGACTGGCTGCCATGGTCGTGGCGAAGTGCGAGGCCGCGGGCGACGCCCTTGGCAAAGGCGCCGAAGTGGCGGCGTACGCCCTGGCGCAGCGGCTCGAGCGCCTCGAAGCGGGTGGCGCGCAGCGCGGCGTGGATACCGACGCATTCGGCGGAGTGGTGATCCACGGCAACGAACACGGCGACCTGCCCCTGGGCGGTGATGGTGGTGGTCAGGGTCGGTGCCCCACATCACGTCGACGGTGTCGGGAATGATGGTGCCATCATGGGCTCGCGGCCCCCGGGGTGCGCCGGCCCGCGACGGCGCCAGCAGGTCGTTCTCGCGCATCAGGCGCAGCACACGGCGTTTCGAGGTCCGGATGCCGGCGATGCGCAGCCGCGCCCAGACTTTCCGATGCCCCTCGCCATGGAAGGGGCTGTGCTGGAGAACCCGGCGGATCGCCTCCACCAGGCCAGGATCCGACACCGGCCCAGCCGGACCTGGGCGACGCGGCGGCGTGGGCGGGGCTGGCGCGCGGTGCCGGTAGACCGTGGCGCGCGCCACACGCCAGATCCGGCAGACGAGGGCGACGCCATAGGGCTTGCCGCTGCTCGGCGAGGGCGTGCGGCTCATGGCCTCGACCTGAGCTCAGCCAAAGGGCGGCCGGCCTCCAGGGCGGCGATCTTGACCTCGAGGAGTTCGCGCTCGAACAGCATCTCGCCGAGCCGGGCCTTGAGGTGTTCGCGCTCCAACTGCTCGCCCTCGGCAGGGCAGGAGGCAAGGCTGGCCTCGCCGGCGGCGAGGAAGGCGTCGCGCCAGCCGCTCAGCGTCGCCGCCGTGACGCCGAGCGAGCGCGAGACCGTCTCCAGGTCCTCCCCGCGCAGCAGCCGCAGCACCGCATCCCACATCCGCCCGCCGCGGCCGGGCGCCGCTACGCCAGCCTCTTGCGCGCGCTCCGCGGCGCCCGGCCGCTCCGTCCGATCCATCGACATGCCATACCCCTCCCGCGGATACCGTCCGCTTGCGGGGTGCCTCAATCAACTGTGGGGCGGGGGAGAAGCGACTAAACTGATGGCCTATTTTTTCGTGGACGTTGACCCAGATACTGCCCGCGCTGCCGAAGTCCGCCTGCCGATCCATGATGCAGGCGAGAAAGCCGATGATCGCTTCGGCGAAATCGGGCTCGTATCGCGAGATTGTTTTCGCTTTCGCGTCTGAGATCGTCCGAATGAGAGCGCATGGGGTCGCAAGATGTCGTGGCAAGAACAGCTTGGCCCATAGGTCGAAGCCATAGAGCGGAACGCGAAAACCGAGCGCCTCTTTGCACGGCAATGGCTCCGTCGGCAGGCCGAACGGAATGTCGGCGTAGAGCGCATCGAGCTCGTCCTTCGACACCTCGGCGGTGCGAAGCTC
>CALBEG010000101.1 GCA_937927455.1 uncultured Elioraea sp.
TCACCGAGGGCCAAGCGAGCGACCATCGCGGCACTGCCATCATGCTCCCGCGACTGCCGCCAGCCCGCGACCTGATCGCTGACCGCGACTACGACAGCGCCCGCTTGACCGCCCTGCGGGCGTTGCCTCCGGCTCGCACCGCCTTGCAGGCCCGCAGCATCACGCCCTGCATTGCCTCAACCCGCAGTCGGCAGGTTGCCTATCCACACGACACTACGCTCTACCGCCAGCGCCACCGCATCGAGATCCTGTTCGGCCGGCTGAAAGACTGGCGACGCATCGCCACGCGCGACGACCGGTGCGCGCACACCTTCCTCGCAGCCATCAATCCTCGCCGCCACCGTCATCTTCTGGCTCGGTCAATGAGCCCTGAGCCTAGCAATCAAAGCGCGTGGCACAGTGCAGAAGATCCCGCCCAGGGCGCAACGGCGCTGGAAGAGTTGCCTCAGTCCCGCGCTCTCCTTCACCCGGAATGCGATCGAAGGGCTGCTCTGCAGGCTGCAAGACGTCCCGCGCGTCGCCATCCGATCCGGCTGCTCGCCGTGACCAACCTCGCGGCCGTTCATTTCGCCGCCATCGTGGCAACCCTGGGTACGAGACCAGCCCTAGGACGCTTGAGAGGTTGCGAGCACTCCAACGCCCAGGACAATCAACCCGAGCCCTATCGCCTGTTGCACAGTCCACGGCTCACGCAGCACGAACCACGCGAACAAGCCTACGATCACGTACTGCGAAGCCGCCGCTGGAAAGGCGATCGACACCGGGATACCGCGCAGCGCGACGATATAGAGCATCGCGGCCAGTCCGTAGCAGATAAGCCCTCCGAGGGTAGCAGGACGGAAAAGCTGGTTAAGGAAGCTGCCCGGTCCGACTGCGCCCATCTTGAGAAGAAGCTGACCGGCCGTGCCGGTGATCAGCGCGCCGGCAAGGAACATCCAGTGGAGCAAGGCCGTCGGCTTCGCAATCAAACGACGGCGGCCGGCAGAGGCGCGCGCTCCACAGAGCGAACAAGGCCCTGCGGCTTGCGATTCGCGGTCAGGAACGTCCTCCCGAGATATTCGCCGATGATACCCAGCATTACGAGCTGCACGCCCGAGAGCAGCAGGATCACCGTGACCGTGCTTGCCCAGCCCGTGGGTGGGTCGCCGAACAGGGCGTGGCCGACCACATACAGCGCACCGAGCGCGCCGAGAAACGCCATCGCGAGGCCGAGCACGACGGCGACCCGCAGCGGCAGCAGCGAAAAGTTGAAGGCGAGATTCAGCCAAAGCCGAACTAGGCGGCGAAGCGTGTAGTTTGAACGCCCGACAGCGCGCGGCAGATGCCGCACCTCAAGGGTGCCAATGCGCTGCGTCACCTGCATGATCAGGCCGTCCACGTACGGAAATGGTCCCTCGTAGCGCGTGATGCCATCCACCACGAGGCGGCTTATGCAGCGGAACGAAGAGAGATAGACCCCGCGTGGCTTGTCGAGCAGGATATCGGCAACCCAGTTAGCGAAGCGGCTGCCGAGATTGCGCCACCGCGCGTGCTTTTTCTCTGCATAGTAGGTGTAGACGACATCGTGGCCGCCATCGCGGCAGGCACGAAACAGGCGAAGCACCTCCTCGGGCGGATTCTGCAGGTCATCGTCCATGGTGATCACAAATGCGCCGCGGGCGTATCTCAGCCCCGTCATCACCGCGTTGTGCTCGCCATAGTTGCGCGCGTGCTCGACATAGGTGATCGGCACGCCGGCAGCCGACAGCATTCGCCGGCACACGCGGTCGCTGTCATCAGGGCTGCCATCGTTGACCAGCACAATCTCGAGTCCGCCCTCGACGTCAAGTGAAGCGAGGGCCTCGACGAGCTCGCCAATCGTTCTCGCGCCGTTATAGACGGGGATGACGACGGACAGTGCCGGCATTGCGGCCTGTGCAGCCGAGGCGCCTGCATCGTCGATGGCGAAAGGAGAAAGCATGGGTCCCACCCAGTCACGCGGGTCGCTCGGCAACGGCGAGCAGGGATCCGCCCACCGGGAAGCGCACCCCGACCTCAGCAAGCATCCCCTCGACCCCCGTCACCGCTCGGAAGATCGCCTCGATCGGTGGCGGCAATAGGGCGACGTCGCTCCGCGTGCCTCGCCTCCGCGCCACGACCTTCCGTTGCAAGACCATCAGCGGCAACAGGAGCGCGTTCCAATGCCAGATGTCCAGCACGGTGAACCCCGCTTGCTCGAGACGAGGGCGAAGGCTCGCCCCCGAGTAACGCCGCGCATTATGCACCCGCTCGTCGTGCCCAGAGCGCAGCCATTCATGCGCCGGAAGGTTCAGCACAAGCATGCCCCCTGGGGCGAGCACCCGACGGAATTCCGCCAGCGCCGCCGCCTCATCCACCAGACAATGGCACAGCACGTCGCAGGAGACGATGGCGCCGAAGAAGCCCCGCGGAAAGGGCAGGGCGGAAACCGAACCGACGACGAGCCGCGCCCTCGGCACCTTGCGCCGCGCCCGACGCACCGCTTCCGACGCCACGTCCACACCGACGAGATCGCGACTCGGAAAGGCAGCGGCAAGCCGCGCAAGCAGACCGCCCGTGCCGCAACCGGCGTCGAGCAACGGCTTCTCCAAAAGACCCGGACAACCGTTAAGACAGGACACGACCCGGGCATGGAGAGCGCGGTACCACCACATCTCCCCCTCGACACGGTCCATCAGGTCGTATTCTTGCGGTTCCATCCTGCGGCACTCGGATCGCCCAGGTATCGGGCTATCGCACGGCACCGATCGCCTCACCAGACTGTACTTGTGACAGGAGATTGCGATGGCGGAGGCCTGGCAGGCTTGGCTCGGCCGCACGATCACGCTCGAGGATGAGGTTGACCCGCGACGGCCGGCTTGGCTCGCTGCCACGCTCGCGGTCAGTTTTGCCGATGCCGCCCCCGACGGCGTCCTGCCGCCGCTGTGGCACTGGATCCTGTTTCAGGACTGGCAGCCGCCTGCCCGGCTCGGGCCGGATGGCCACCCGAAGCGAGGCGGGTTTCTTCCTCCCGTGCACCATCTCCCCCGGCGCATGTGGGCAGGGGGGAGGCTCGAGTTTCCCGGCAGGTTGCGGATCGGCGAACGGGTGCGCCGAACCAGCACCATCACGGCCGTCACTGAAAAACATGGCACCTCCGGCCCGCTCGTCTTCGTCACTGTCCGCCACAGGATCGAAGGGCCCCGCGGATGCGCGATCGAGGAGGAACAGGACATCGTCTATCGCTCTGCCGTCGGCGCAGCCCGGAAGGAGGCACCCCAGGAAGCCGTGCCCGACGGTGCGGTCATCGAGGAGATTCTGCCCGATCCCGTGTTGCTGTTCCGCTACTCGGCGCTCACGGGTAACGGCCATCGCATCCATTACGACGCCGACTATGTGCGGCAGGTCGAGGGCTATCCCGGCCTCGTCGTGCACGGGCCTTTGCAGGCGACCCTCCTTGCCAGCCTTGCCCGGCGCCTTCGCCCGCTCCAGCGGCTGGCCCGCTTCTCCTTCCGCGGGCTGCGCCCCGCCTTCGCTGGCGAACGGCTTACTCTCGTTGGAGTGCTGAGCGGGCAACGCGTCATTCTTTCGGCGCGCGACCCCAGCGGCGCGGTCACGATGGCGGCAGAGGCCGAGTTCCCCTGAGCCCGGCGAGGGCGAGCCGGGCCGTACCGATCGCTGCCTCGTCTGAGCGGGCGGGCAGGACTGGTACGCCGAGGATGCGCTCACGCAGTGCGGTCCAGACGGCATTGCGCGCCCCGCCTCCCGTTGTGCGAACCGAACGGAGAACTGGTGCGCCAAGGTCAGCCAGAGCGCGATAGCCTTCCGCCTCGATGCGCGCGATGCCTTCCAGAAGCCCCTGCAGGAACACCGCGTCGTCTGCGGGACGGGGGTCGAGGCGAGGCGGCAGCGTAGGGTCGTTGCGGGGGAAGCGCTCGCCGGGTGCCAGCAGCGGATAGTAGCTGAACCCTGAGCACCGAGAGGGGTCGATGCGGGCCGAGAGCTGCGCAATCGTCTCCGGATCGAAGAAGCGGGCAAGCACCGCTCCTCCCGTGTTGGAAGCGCCGCCCGCGAGCCAAGCCCCGGCGAGGCGGTGGCTGTACACGCCGCGCGCGCCATCCGCCACCGGCACAGCAGAGAGAAGTTTCACCGCGAGAGTCGAGCCGAGCGAGGTGACCCCCTCGCCCGGTTCGGTGGCACCGGCGGCAAGGAAGGCGGCGCAGGAGTCCGTGGTGCCGGCGATGACCGGTACGCCGGGCCGAAGTCCAGTCTCGCGCGCGGCATCATCCGTGATCGTGCCGATCGGCTCGCCAGCGGGGACAACGCGGGGCAGGAGCCCAGGATCGAGCACGCGCCCGATCCAGAGCGGCCAACGGCGCGTGCAAGGATCATACCCGGTCTTCAGCGCATTGTTCTCGTCCGCCACCGGCTCACCGCCGTGCAGAAGGGCAGCAAGCCAATCTGCCTGATGGGCGAGACCAACCACGCCGTGGCGCCGCGAGAGGGCGCGCGCGCGGGCGAGCGGCGAGGTCGCGCCTCGCGCGGGGCTGTCCCTTGGCGCGACGACGGCGACAGCGGCGACATCTTCCGCCTCGCCGCGCTCGTCGTACATCGAGACGGCGATCGGTGTCGCGTCTTCGCCGAGGGCGAGGAGCGTGCCGGAGGTGCCGTCAACCGCGACTGCATCGGCGGAAGCCGGGTCAACCTCGCGGGCGAGGCGCGCGAGCACGTCGCGCAACGCCGCCGCCCAGCCGGCCGGGTCGCGCTCCGACGCGCTCGCGTACCGGACGGTGACAAGCGCGATCGGCTCGCCCGCAGCGTCGACCACGGCAGCGCGCAGCCCCGACGTGCCGCAGTCGATGCCCAAGGCACGCATGCGATGCTGCCCCCGCGTGAGGCGCCCACTGACGCGGCGCGATCAGCCGGCGACAGGTTCCCCCCGCAGGGCGGCAATGGCGCGATGATAGGGTGGACGTCCAAACACGGCGGAGCCCGCAACCAGCACATCGGCTCCGGCCTCGATGACGAGCGGAGCGGTTTCGGGCGTTATGCCTCCGTCAACCTCGATGTGGATCGCACGCCCGTCGATCATGCGCTTGAGCCGCCGGATCTTCTCGATCTGCGAGGCGATGAACGACTGGCCGCCGAACCCGGGGTTGACCGTCATTACCAGCACGAGGTCTACGCGATCGAGCACATAAGCCACCGCGTCCTCGGGCGTGGAGGGGTTGACCGAGACCCCAGCCTTCTTGCCCAAGGCGGCGATGGCCTGCAACGTGCGGTCGAGATGCGCCGTCGCCTCGGCGTGCACGATGATCCGATCTGCCCCAGCCTTGGCAAAGGCTTCGAGATATGGGTCCACCGGAGCGATCATCAGGTGGGTGTCGAAGCACTTCGCCGAGTACTTGCGGATGGCGCGCACAATGTCGGGGCCGAAGGTGATGTTGGGCACGAAGTGCCCGTCCATCACGTCGAGATGGATCCAGTCCGCGCCTGCCTCATCCACCTCGCGCACCTGCTCGCCGAGACGTGCGAAGTCGGCAGACAGGATGGAGGGAGCAATCAGAGGGCGCATGGCTCAGACCTAGTGTTCGGCGTTGGCGAAGACGCGACTCGCTAGGATCTCTTCCGGACTGATGGTGATCAAGTCCTCGGCGGTCAGTTTGCCCCCGCGGCTCTCGAACAGCCGCACGGCCTGACGCAACCGGGCACGATCGAGCGCGTTGCGCACGGAGCGCGCGTTGGAAAAGTGCGGCTGGCGCATGCGGATCTCCAAATAACGCGCGAAGGCCTCGCGCGCCTCGGGCGAGAAACGGTAGTTCATG
>CALBEG010000102.1 GCA_937927455.1 uncultured Elioraea sp.
CGGGCTGATCGAGGACATGTCGATCACCAGCTTGCCGGGCGAAAGACCCTCCGCCACACCGCGCGGGCCGAACAGCACCTGCTCGACGTCGGGCGTGTCGGGCACCATGGTGATCACCACCTCGGCAGCCTGCGCCACCGATGCGGGGTCGGCGACCACCGTCGCCGCAGCGCGGATCTCATCGGCAAGCGAAGCGCGCTCTGGCACGACAAGCGCGTGCCCCGCCTTCTTCAGATTGAGCGCCATGGGCCGGCCCATGATGCCAAGCCCGATGAACCCGACCTTCATCCGTCTCCCCTCTTCCTCGTTTCCCGTCTTGGTTTCGCGTTGTCTTGAACACTCAGCCCTTGTAGGGCGCAAACCAGGCGAGCCCGGCCTCGGTGTCGCCCTTGGGCCGGTACTCGCAGCCGATCCAGCCCGCGAACCCCATCCGGTCGATCGCTTCAAACAGGAAAGGGTAGTTGATCTCGCCGGTGCCGGGCTCATGCCGCCCTGGCGTATCGGCGATTTGCATGTGGGCGATGAGCGGCAGGTGCTTTTCGATCGCCGGCGTGAGATCGCCCTGCATCACCTGCCGGTGATAGATGTCGAACTGCAGTTTCAGGTTGGGGACACCGACCTCGGCGATGATCGCCGCCGCCTCCTCAGTGTGATTGAGGAAATAGCCTGGGATGTCGCGGGTGTTGATCGGCTCGATCAGCACGGTCACCCCTGTCTTGGCCGCCATCGCCGCCGCCTCGCGCAGGTTGGCGAGATAGGTCTCGCGCATCGCGGCGCGCTCAGCGCCTTCCTGGATCAACCCGGCCATGGCGTGGATCTGCCGGCAGCCGAGGGCATCGGCGTATTCGAGCGCCTTGGCGACGCCGGCCAAAAACTCTTGTTCTCGTCCCGGGATGGCGGCGATGCCGCGCTCGCCCTTTGCCCAGTCTCCGGCGACGGTGTTGAACAGAACGACCTCCACACCGGAGGCGCGCACCGCCTGCGTCACCTCGCCCGCGGAGTAGTCGTAGGGGAAGAGGAACTCGACGGCGCGGAACCCAGCTGCCGCGGCGCGAGCGAACCGCTCGAGGAAGGGCGAGTCGGTGAACATCATCGAGAGGTTGGCGGCGAATTTCGGCATCGGCTCCTCCGCGGCTGCTCCACGGCTCCTGCCCGCTGTCCCTTCCTCCACCAGCATGGCGAAGCCGACGATCGCGACTTTGGCCCTTCCTCGGCCCCGTCGCGGACACAGCGGAAGCGAAGCGGGTTGCGCGTGGCGCGATGCTGTCTCCCACCGCCCGGGCCCACCCGTCAACCGGGCCCCTTTCGGCCCGGCCCGGTCGGGCCTAGCGTCCGTGCACCCTTGTTGAAGGAGCGTCGATGACCGCCTGGTCGCCCGAGTTCACCACCCGCCCCGAACTCATCGGCACGTTCGGCATGTGTGCGTCGACCCACTGGATCGCCTCCACCGTCGCGATGAGCGTGCTGGAGAAGGGCGGCAACGCCTTCGACGCCGCCGTCACCGCAGGCTTCGTGCTGCAAGTGGTGGAGCCGCACCTGAACGGGCCGGGAGGCGAGGTGCCACTGATTGTTTGGGAGGCCAGGGCCAAGCGTGCCCGCGTGCTTTGCGGCCAGGGCCCCGCCCCCGCCGGGGCGACCATCGCACACTACCGCGACCGGCTCGGGCTCGACCTCGTCCCTGGCACCGGGCTGCTTGCGGCCTGCGTCCCTGGCGCCTTCGACGCCTGGATGCTGCTATTGCGCGACCTCGGCACCCTCGGCCCCGCCGAAGCGCTTGCCCCCGCGATCGCCTACGCGCGCGACGGGATCCCCGTCTTGCCGCGCATCAGCGGCACCATCGCCTCGGTCGAACCCTTGTTCCGGCAGGAGTGGACGACCTCCGCCGCCCTGTTCCTGCCGAACGGGTCAGTGCCGGCGCCTGGGACGCTGTTCCGCAACCCCGCCCTCGCCGTGACCTACGAGCGGATGGCCCGCGAGTCGGAGGCGGGTGGTGGGAGCCGTGAGGAGCGGATCGACCGCGCCCGCCGCCTGTGGGCCGAAGGTTTCGTCGCGGACTCGATCGATCGTTTCGTGCGCGCGACGGAAGCCTTCGACACCTCAGGGCGGCGTCACCGCGGCGTTCTGAGCGGGGCGGACATGGCGCGCTACCGCGCCCACTGGGAAGAGCCGGTGGCGTTCGACTACGCCGGCGTGACGGTAATGAAGTGCGGCGCCTGGACTCAGGGCCCGGTGCAGCTGCAAACACTCGCCCTGCTCGCGGGCTTCGACCTCGCCGCCCTCGACCCCTGTTCGGCCGACTTCGTCCATCTCATCGTCGAGGCGGAGAAGCTCGCCTTCGCCGACCGCGAGGCCTGGTACGGTGACCCGGAGTTCGTCGACGTGCCGCTGACGCACCTTCTTTCTCCCGCCTACAACGAGGCGCGCCGGGCGCTGATTGGCGGGGAGGCGTCCTTCGCGTTGCGCCCGGGCACGGTTCCAGGCCTAGGCACGCCCTGGGTCGACCACGAGGCGGCCTCTCGGGCGCTCGCCCCGCTGGAGGCCGCGGCCGGAGAGCCTACGCTTGCCCGGCTCGGCGCTGTCGGGGGAGACACCTGCCACATCGACATCATCGACCGCTGGGGGAACATGGTTTCCGCGACCCCTTCGGGCGGCTGGCTGCAGTCCTCGCCCACGATCCCGGAGTTGGGCTTCCCGCTCGGCACGCGGGCGCAGATGTTCTGGCTGCGCAAGGACCACCCGAACGGGCTGGCACCCGGCAAGCGCCCGCGCAGCACGCTCTCTCCCTCGCTCGCGCTGAAGGATGGCGAGGGCTGGATGGCCTACGGCACGCCCGGGGGCGACCAGCAGGACCAGTGGAGCGTGGTGCTGCTGCTGCGCATGCTGCACCACGGGCTGTCGATCCAACAGGCGATCGATGCGCCGTCGTTCCATTGCCGGCACTTCCCGTCGTCGTTCTGGCCGCGCGCCGCCCAGCCGGGTCGACTTGTCGTCGAGGAGCGTTTCGGGCCAGAGACGATCGCGGCGTTGCGTGCGCGCGGCCACGACGTGGTGGTCGGCCCCCCCTGGAGCGAGGGGCGGCTTTCGGCAGCACGGCGCGAGGGTGAGCTGATCAAGGCGGGCGCCAACCCGCGCGGCATGCAAGGCTACGCCGTGGGACGGTGACCCTCGGCGGTCACGCTGAGATCGGCCTCACCCCACCGGGTCGAGCGACCTCTCGATGGCGTCAAGGAGCTGGCGGAGCGTGAAGGGTTTGGCGAGGAAGAACAGGTCGCTGTCCGGCAACCCCTCGCGGGCGGCACTCTCGGCATAGCCCGAGACGAGGATGACCGGCATTTTGGGATGAATGGCACGGACGGAACGGACCACCTCCGCCCCGTCCATCCCGGGAAGGACGAAGTCGGTGACAACGATCCGCGGCGGCTCCGGTTCGCGCGCCAGCAGTTGCAGCGCGAGGTCGCCGGACGGTGCAACGAGCACGCGCCAGCCGGCATTCTCCAGCGCACGGACGGTCAGTCGGCGCACGCCCTCCTCATCCTCGACCAGGAGCAGGGTACCGCGTGTACCGCGCGACGGGGCGGCGACGTCGGGTTCGAGGCCAGCGGGGGCGGCAGGGCGAGCGAGCGCGGGCCTAACCGGCTCAGCCGCAACCCCCGCATCCTCGGCCCCGCTTGTGATCGGCAGGTAAATCCGGAAGGTCGTGCCTTCCCCCAGTTTGCTATCGACCGCGATGAACCCTCCCGTCTGGCGCACGATGCCGTAAACGGTGGCGAGCCCGAGACCCGTGCCGCCACTGTCCTTGCGCGTGGTGAAGAACGGTTCGAACAGGCGGGGCAGAACCTCGGGCGGGATGCCGACGCCGCTGTCTGCCACCTCGACCACGGCATAACGGCCGGGTGGGATCACCTCCTGGCCACGCACCATCGGCCGGTACACGGTCAAGGCAGCGGTGCGCACGGCGAGCGTCCCGCCCTGCGGCATCGCATCGCGCGCATTCAGCGCCAGATTGACGATCACCTGGTCGAACTGCACCGGGTCGACGCGGACGAAGGGACCTGGCCGGTCGAGATCGAGATCCAGCACCACCCTGTGGCCGAGCAGGCGGCGCAGGAGGGAGGCGACGTCCTCAATCGCGTCAGCGAGCAGGATGCGGCGAGGCTGCAATGTTTGGCGCCGGCTGAAGGCAAGCAGCTGACGCACCAGAGCCGCCCCGCGTTCAGCACTGCGCCGGATGTGCAGAAGGTCGGCCTCCGTTGCTTCGTCGAGCGGTCTGCGCGCCAGACAGAAATCGGTCGCAGCGATGATCGTGGTCAGGAGGTTGTTGAAATCGTGCGCGATGCCGCCAGCGAGCTGGCCGACCGCCTGCATTTTCTGGGTTTGCGCGAGCTGGGTCTCGATCACGCGATGGCGGGTGATGTCGGTCAGGCGCACAACGGCGCCGCAGATCGTGCCGTCATCCTCCGCAAGCGGACTGATCGTCACCATGGCCACCGAACAGCCGAGCGGGGCACCGTCTGCGCCCAGCCGCTCGGCGAGGCGGAACTCGAGCCCCTGCCGCGTGCCGAGCCCGCCGCAGGCGCGCGCAAGCTCGGCCTCGAGCTTGGCACGATCCTCCGGATGGAAGAGCGCGGAAAGCCCGGTGCCGGCCGGGGGTGGCTCGAGGTGACCGGCGAGGGCGTAGGCGGCACGGTTGGCAAGCACGACTTTGCCCGCGCGATCGACGAGCGCGATCCCCATCGGCGAGGCGTCGAACAACTGCCGCCAGCCGCCACCGTCGGACCCTATCAGGCGCTCGAACAGGCCCGACTTCGGAACCACGAGATCACCCGGCATGACGCCCCACCTGGCCTTTCAGACGCCAGACATAGGCAATGATTTCCGCTACCGCCGCATAATGTTCCTCCGGAATCTCGCGATCGAGATCGACTGCATAGAGGGCGCGAGCGAGGGGTGGATTGGCGATGACCGGCACGCGGTGCTCTTCCGCGAGCGCGCGGATTCTCGCTGCCATGTGATCGACCCCCTTGGCGACGACCTTGGGCGCCGCCTGGGCAGTGCGATCGTACTGCAGCGCGACGGCATAGTGGGTCGGGTTCGTCACCACCACGGTCGCTCGCGGCACGGCGTCCATCATGCGGCGGCGGGCGCGCTCAGCCCTGATCCGCTTCAGCCGCGCCTTCACCTCCGGATCACCCTCGCCCTGCCGAAGCTCCTCCTTGATCTCCTGGCGTGACATCCGCAACCGCTCGACGTGCCGATGGCGGGTCCAGAGCAGGTCGAACGCGGCAATGACAAAGAGTGCCGCAAGCAGACCAGCGACGAGCGTAAGCGAATCGGTTGCGATCAGGCGCGCCAGCAGCCCGGCTTCAAGACCCACCGTGCGCGCGTAGCGCGTCGGCGCATCCCACAGCACGAAGGCCGCCACCGCCGCAAGCACGACCAGCTTGGCCAAGCTCTTGACGAACTCCATCAGGTTCTCGGGCGAAACGAGCCGCTTGGCGCCGGCGAGCGGGCTGATTTTCGAAAGCTTCGGAGCAAGCGGCTTGGCGGAGACGAGAAAGCCCGTCTGCAAAAGCGTGGCTGCGCCACCGAAAATCAGCGCCAGCACCGCGACACCGACCACAAGGATGAGCGAGCGCGTCACTGCCGCCTCCAGTGCCGGACCGAACAGGATCGGTTCAATGCTGTGCGGCCGTTCGACCAAGGGAAGCAGAGCGGCGAACAGCCACGCTGCAATGCTCGGCGCGACGAGCGCCACTCCAATCGTGCCACCGGCAAGGGCGGCAGCGGTCGCGACATCCTTCGAGAGCGCTGCTTGGCCCTCCTCGCGCGCCTTCTCGAGCCGGCGCGGTGTCGGTGCTTCTGTGCGCTCGCCCGCCGCCTCGTTTTCCTCGGCCATGTCGGCTCACAGCCCCGGCAAGCGGCTGAGCAGGGCACGCACGGCGTCGAGCCACACGCCGGTCATGGTCCCGCCAAGGGCTGCGAGCAGCGCAAGCCCCGCTGCGAGCTGCAGCGGCAAGGCGACGAAATAGACCTGCATCTGCGGCACAAGACGGGAGAGGAGACCCAAGACGAGCTGGAACACGACCGCGGCGATGACGAACGGGCCGGCGAGAGCGAAGGCGAGGGCGATGCTGGCTCCGAGGGCGGCGGCGACGCTTTCCGCCGCTGCCTCGCTGGGCAGACCGCCACCTGCTGGAAAAAGTCGGTACGATCCGGCCAGGGCGGCGATCGGCAGGACATGCAGCCCGCTCGCGAACAGCACCACCACCGCGCCCAGGCCCATCAGCCGAGAGAGGGCCGTGCCCGCGCTGCCGAAGGAGGGGTCGAACAGAACGGCGCTGGAAAGACCGAGCAGCAAGCCGAGATACTGCGCTGCCATCGCAAAGGACAAGGCGATCGTGCGCGCGAGCAGGCCGAGCCAAAGGCCGATCAGGCACTCTCCGGCGACCAGCCACGCCGCCAGGGCAGGGTCAGCCGGAGGAGGTGGGAGCGCGGACTCGAGGGCGGGCCAAAGCAGTGCGGCAACCGCAAGTGCAACGCCGACCTTTGTGTTTGCCGGCAGTTCCGCCTCACCGAGCCCTGGCAGGAGCGCCACCGCCGCCCCGATCCGGCAGACAAGCAAAAGATAGGAGAAGGTGAGTGCGGGCAGGAGATCCGACAGAGATGAGACGGTCGCCATCAGATCTCATGCCCCGCCCGCCGAGACGATCCGGTCGAACAGGACACGCGCGAAGTCGCCCAAGGTCCTCCCAACGAAGGGCGCGATGAGGGCTGCAACCGCGGCGACCGCAAGGAGCTTTGGCACGAAGATCAGAGACGCTTCGTTCACCTGGGTGAGCGCCTGAATCAGCGAGACGGCAAGCCCGACAAACAGCGCAGTCAGCATCAACGGGCCGCCCACGAGCAGGGTGACGGCGAGACTTTCGCGCATCAGCAGAATGGCATCGGTATCGGTCATGCGATCCCTCCTGGATCCTGTCCGTGCGTTGAGTGATCGATCCCTCCGTGTCGGGCCGTCGTCATGCTCGCGATGCCCGACATGCTCGCGATGCCCGACCAGCGTGAGCGCTCCTGCTCCGCCGGCTCAGATTGGCATCCGCATCACCTCCTGATACGCCTGAATGACGCGATCGCGGATCGCAACCGTGGTCTGCAGCGCGAGTTCGGCGCGTGCCACCGCGGTCACCACCTCCGTGATGTCGGCTGAACCCGTCATCGCGCGCATCGCTTTCGCATCGGCCTCCTTGGCGCTGCGCAGGGTTTCCGACAGCGCCTCCTCAAGTGCCTGTCCAAAGCCGCCCGAAGACGCACGCAACGACCCTGCTCCGCCGGCTTCGGCCGGGGCCGGCGATGCGGAGGAGGCGTAGCGGGCCGCTGCGGCGGCAGCGCTGATCGTCGCCATCGCACCTGGCCCCGCCATCAGCGCAGCAATTCAATCGCGCGCATCAGCATCCCCCGCGCAACCTCGAGAACGGCGAGGTTGGCGGAGTAGCTGCGCTGTGCCTCGCGCATGTCCATCACCTCGATGAAGGAGTTGACGTTCGGAACCTTGACATAACCCTTCTCGTCGGCGGCGGGATGGGCCGGATCGAACCGGGTGTCAAACGGAGTCTCGTCGCGCCCCAGCCGCTTGACGCGCACCGTTTCGACCCCGAGCGAACGGTCAAGCCGCGCCTCGAAGGTGATGGTCTTGCGTCGGTAGGGATCGCCCCCAGGCGCGCTCGCAGTCGTGTCGCGATTGGCCAGGTTCTCGGCCACCACGCGCAGCCGCATGGCCTGGGCATCCATCCCCGAAGCCGAAACCTGCAAAGCCTTGAACAGGTCCATCACATCCTCCGTTCCGGCACCGGCCGGAGCAGCCGGAGTGTAGACGGCAAACCTTTCCACCCGGTTTCCGTCGCCCTCCCCGGTCTCTACCCCACGCGACCGAGCGCCAAGCGCACCATGCCGGCAAACCCCCGGAACAGACCAAGGGTAAGCGCCTGATGCGTCTCCGTCTCGGCCACCTTCATCAGCTCGCGCTCGACCTGCACCGCGTTCGCCACCGGCGTGCGTTCCGCTGCGAGACGCTCCGGACGGGCGGTCATGGCCGAGACCTGATGCGGCGTCTGATGCAGAGGGCTGGTACGGAAAAGCCCGACGGGCGCGCTGCGCGCCAGAAGCCGCGCGAAGGGCGTGATCTCGCGGGCCGAGTATCCAGGGGTGTCAGCGTTCGCGACGTTTTGCGCAAGCACCTGCTGGCGGCGATCAAGCCACTCCATTCTTCGTTCCGCCAAGCGAAACAGCGGGAGATTGCCGATATCCATCGCCTCCTCCTCAAAGCCCGCGCCTCCTCCTCTAAGCCCAGGCGCTTGCGGATTGGCCGAACGCGGTGAAACCGAGCATGCGGTTTCCTCGCTTAACACGCCGTAAACGAGCGGGACGCGCCCCGTCCTTAAAGCTTTTTCAAGTCCTGTCGCCATAGCCTCTGGCGGTGAGGGGCAGCCGCACTGCGGCAAACGCGTCAACAGCCCGCCGAGTGGACCGCATGGATGACGAGGAACAGGCGGCGCGCGCCGCAATGATCGAAATGGTGGTCGAGACAATGTGCTCGACAATCGCCGTCGCCCGCGCCCTCGTCGACGCCGGGGTAGCGATCGATCTCGAAGGCCTCGATCGTGAGGTCTCCGACCTGTGCGCGGATGCGGTCAGCCTGCCGCGCACCCTTGGCCGCGACCTCGCCCGTCCACTCGGCCGTCTGCTGGATGAGGTCTCAGCCCTCGAGGCCTGCCTGGTCGATCGACCTCGCCCCTGAACCGCTTGTCTCTCGGCAGAAGGCCGACAGCCATGACCGACACCCTCGCCACTCTCCCCTGGGCGGTCGCCGCTTTGGCGATCACGCTCGCCGCCGTGCTTGCCGCGGGCAGGCTCGCCGCTCGAATCGGTCTCGGTCCGGGACCGCGATCGGGTCGCCGCCTCTCCGTCAGCGAAATCCTCTCTCTCGACTCCCGACGTCGCCTTGTCATCGCCCGATGTGACAACACGGAATTCGTGCTGCTGATCGGAGGCTCGAACGACCTCTTGATCCGTTGCCTTCAGGATCGTGCCGGTTAGCCATGTGGCAGCGATCCTTCCTTGTCGGCCTCCTGTTCGCTGCTCTCTGGGCAACAAAGCCCGCGCTTGCGCAAACCATCTCCCTCGATCTCGGCGATCTGGCCGAGGGGCAGACCGCAAGCCGGATCATCCAGCTCTCGGCACTGATCGCCCTTCTCAGCCTTGCTCCGTCCCTGCTCGTCATGGTGACCGCGTTCGCGCGCATCGTCATCGTCCTTTCACTGCTGCGCGCCGCCCTGGGGACGCAGGGAACACCGCCGAACACCGTCCTGATCGGGCTTGCACTGTTCCTTACGTTCTTCGTCATGCAACCCGTGTTCGATGCGGCATGGACGGCAGGAATCGTGCCGATGAGCGAGGGGCGGATCGACGAGATCGAGGGACTGAAGCGGGCTGCCGAACCTTTTCGCCGCTTTATGATCGCGAACCTTCGCCCCGAGGATCTCACTCTCTTTGTCGACCTCGCCGATCTCGCCGTGCCTGAGGGGCCGGAGACCACACCCTGGCGCGTCCTTGTTCCCGCGTTTCTCGTCGGCGAACTTCGCCGTGCCTTTGAAATCGGATTCCTCTTGTTCGTTCCGTTCCTCATCATCGACCTTGTCGTTGCCTCAGTGCTCATGAGCCTCGGCATGATGATGCTGCCACCGACGGTCGTCAGCCTGCCGTTCAAGCTGATCTTTTTCGTTCTGATCGACGGATGGCGCCTCGTCTCCGGCAGCCTGGCTCAAAGTTTCGCTTCTGCATGACGACCGCACCCAACCATCTTTTCTTCGCGAACGGACTGCTTTGCGATCGATGCACCTGCAGACCGCTGTCGCGAGTCCGCGCCAGATCAGCGAGGCATCAGGGCAGCAATGTACGCAGGCAGGGCAAATGACGCGACATGGACAGCCGGAGTCCAATATCGTGTTGTTCCCAAAAGTCCGGCTGCCTCCGCCCGACGCGCCACCTCATCGACGGAGAGTAAACGCAAGCCTGGGTCGTCGGAGGCCCAACCGAGTGTCATGGATCCTCCGACGTAGGTTGGAACGGCAGCGACGTAGGCCGTAACATCTCGGAAAACGCGCGCTCGACGAAGGCTCGTCTCACGCAGTTCGTCCGCCTGCATGAACGGCACGCCGCACTGGTTGACCACGACGCCACCGGCCGTCAGAATTCGCGCACAGTCAGCGTAGAAAGAGTCCGTAAAAAGGACTTCGCCGACACCGACCGGATCGGTGCTATCGACAATGATCACATCGAAGCTCGCGGCCGGCGCATCGCGCACGAAAGCAATCCCGTCGCCAATGACCACCTGAGCCCGCGGATCATCCCAGGCCTGGCCGCCGATGTCAGGCATGTGCTGGCGGCAAAGTCGGACGACCGCCTCGTCGATCTCGACCATCACCGCGCGTTCGACACTCGGGTGCTGCAGGACGCGTCGCAGCACGCCGCCGTCTCCCGCGCCGATCACCAAAACACGCCGCGCTGCACCATGCGCCACCAATGGTACATGCACGAGCATTTCCTGATAGACGAACTCATCCATCTCGGTGATCTGCACAACACCGTCGAGGACGAGGACCCGCCCATGGGAGGGCGTTTCCACGATCGCGATGTCTTGGTATTGCGATCGCTCGCGGGCGATTTCGCGACCGATCAGAAAACGCTGGCCCCAGGTTGGGTAGAGCGTTTCATTGAGCCAGATTTCGACGTCCCTCATCGCGGCGTGCTGCGAACTGTGATGGGTAACGCGTTCAAGCAAGCGAGGTTGCAGCGCAGGAAATCACTCGGCGGTGGGTGCAGCCTGCCCGCGTGGCTGCACCGGCCGCCGTCCGCCTCAGCCCACGAGGCCGCGCCGCTGCTCACCGAGCAGAATGCGCTCCGGTCGGAACCAGCTCTTCAGGGCGGGTATCGAGGCGTACGGATCGCAGGCTCCGCACATGAAGATGTCGATCGCGGCAAAACTGCGTTCCGGCCAGGTGTGGATCGAAATGTGACTCTCGGCGAGTACGAGCACGCCCGACACCCCGCCATTGGGTGAGAAATGATGGAAGTGGCCGTGCAGGATTGTCGCGCCGGCAGCCGTTGCGGCCTCGCGCAGTGCCTGCTCGATCGTCTCGGGATCATCGAGCGCTGTGGCCCCCCACAGATCGAGCAGGAGGTGGGTGCCTGCGAAACGAAGGCCGTTTCGCTCAACGAAATAGTCCTTTCGGTCCTCCGAGCTCGATGCGTCGGGACCATAGATCGTCTGGGCATTGCTCGGAGGGTCCGAGACCATCCCCAGTCGGGTGAGAGCGTTCATGGCGAACCCCTTTCCAACCAGCAGATGACCAGCGGGCGCGGTCAGGACGCGCTATCTGGGGCAAGACCCCCCCTTATGCAAGATCAAAGTAGGGCAGCGGACAAAGAACTGCCCCGCGTCAGTCGCGTGACGGTGTGCTGGGCCGGCCAAGGCTCCGCTGCACTGCACGCGCCAGCTGCAGCTCGGCGGCGAGCTGGCGTGTCTGGGTGGACGGTGTTGCACTGTCCGAGCTGAGGAGGCGGAAAGGCTCGGACAGCGCCCCTTCAGCCATGGCCGCCCCGTACCGTTCCTGCAGCCATGCCAAACTCTTCTGGTCGTCGGCTAGGACCGCCGCCACGGCACCGCGCAACACCAGCTGCCTCTGCGCGGGACCAAGTTCGGATGAGGCTGGAACAGCCTGCTGCAAGAGGGTGGTGAGGATTGCCGTAGCCTCCGCCCAGTTCCCCGTGGCGAACGCCAAATCGGCTGCGGCCTCACGGGCCGACGGAAGTGCGAGGCCGCGAAGGATCTCGCGTGCCTCCGCCACTGCCCCCGCCGCCGCCAAGGCACGCGCCTTCAGAATGGCGCGTTCCGCAGCAAGTCCGGGCGAGGGGCTGAGAGGTTCGCTCGCTGCAAGCGCCGCAAGCGCGCCTGCGGCATCACCATCATCCAGCCGCAGACGCGCCAGCCGAAGCCCTGCGCGCGCCCGATCTTCACTCCCTTCGGCCTGTCCCTCCATGAGACGCGCGAGCAACGCCGCTGCGCGCGTGGTCAACTCGAGGGCGACCAACCGTTCCGCGAACCGGGCAACTATTTCGTCGCCGGCCGAACCCGCAGGGAGAAGGTCGAGATTCTCCTCGAACAGCGAGATGGCCTGGCTTGGTATCAGGTTTTCAGCCATTCCGTCGCGGAACAGCCGGCCGAACAGGTCGACGAGCCTCGCTCTGGCCTCGCCCGCAGCCTCTGGAAACAGCTCGCCTGTCTCCCGAAGCAGTGCCATCGCGCCCGCCCAGTCGCCCGTTCCCGCCCTGAGTTCGGCAGCGCGAAATCGAACCTTGCGCTCCCAGCCGTCGCCCCGCCACGCATACAAAAGCGGCTCCAGACGGGCCGCAGCCTCGGGCAGTCCCAGGCGCCCTTCCCGCAAAGCAAGTTCGGTTCCCCGCAAGATGCCGCGCGCGCGCTGCCAGCGATCCCGCGAGGTTGCAGTCCTCGCATATTCGGCCAGCGCCTGATCGATCTCGCCCCGATGCTCATGCAGCATGGCGCGGGCGAGAGTGAGCTCCGGCCAATCCTCGTGGCGGCGAAGCAGAGCCTCCGCAACATCAGCTTCGCCGCCATCGATCATCGCCTCGATCGCAGCCGGCACAAGGCGGCGCGACAATTCGCGAGGGTAGGACACGATCAACGGGGCCGTGGCGGCGAAGCGAGCGGCGGTACGGTCCGGTGGCGCCCCGTTCTCATGAGCGAGCCACGTCCGCCACAGAACGATCTCATCCGTCTCCGGGATGGTCGAATCGTGCAGAAGGGGCCGCGCCTCAACAAGGCGCGACGCGACGAGAGCAGCTGCACCGGCGAGGGCCTTCCAGCGCGGCGAGGAGGCGAGGACGGGGTCCTCAGCCGCGGCGAGAAGCAGGAGCGCGTAAGCCTCCGCACCAAGCCCCGCGGCCAGCATGGTCTCGGAGAGAAGGACACGCGCACGCGAGCGGGCCAGGGGCCCCACACGCGCAACCTCGGCACGAAGCAGGCGTAACCTTTCGGCCATCGCATCGGCCGGCAGAACCGGAAGATCAAACGACCTGGTCGGCGCTCGCGACGCCAGTGCAAAATCAGACCCTCGTCCCAGGCTGCTCAGCGCCAACCCCTCCGGGAGGTGAGGCGAGGCCTCAAGTCGAAAACCATCCGGCGTCGCCGAGAGCTGCACGTTCTCCGACCAGGCGAGGACGACGACACCGCGGTCGCTCGGTAGCAGGGAGAATTCTGCCCCGGATCGTCCGATCGCGACCCCTGAACCGTCGCCGATCATCGTTCCGATGAGAAGCCGTTCCCCGGTTTCGGGATCGACAAGCCGGAGCACGCGGTTTGCCCCAGCCGCGCCAAGCCGGAGTTCCATGCGACCGCCCTCGCGCACCACCTCATGTCGCATCGTTGCCATCGCTGCACCCGGGGCCGGCTGCGTCGGCCTCACCTCGATGCCATCCGTCACTCGCTCGAAGTGGAGGGCGACGTCCGCGAGGTTGGGCAGTCGCATGAGCGTGGCGGTCGGCGTCACCGTCACTTCGGCTTCGCCGAACAGCGCATGCCCACGCAGCCGACGCATGTCGAGTGGCCGCGGCTCGTCCGCCACCAGCCAGAGGGCACCACCACGCCGAAAGACGGCAAAACCGGTCGCGGGCGGAAACGGAAGCACGACGCCCCGGTTATCGCGATCAGCGGAGAGGCGAACCAACAGCGAAACCGGTTGCGCCCCGCCCCGGCCCGAAACTGCGCTGCTTGATTCACCCGCTCTTGCCGCACGCTCCTCCGTCTGCGGAGCCTGGCCGCCCCCTCCGAGGGGCGCCCGATCACCCTCGGCAGCGTCCGAACGCGGGCTCGGCCGGTCGGGCGGAGCGTCGAGCTGGGCGTGCTGCTCCGACACCGACGTCTCCGCCAAGGATGGCGCTGCACCTTTATTCGGCCGGTCGTCCAGCGCGGCGTCTGCTGCGACCGTGCCGGGACCCGTGCCACGCTCCGGCCACGGCGGCGGCACCGGCAGCATCGGCGCAGCTAGCGCAGCCGCTGCCGGTAAAGACCCATGCGCCGGCCCGGCTGGCGACACATCCAGCACGATCCGGCGATCGAGCCGATAGTGGCGTGCGGTTGCTCCCTCAGCGACCGTGACGATGGCCTCGGCGCCCTCCGCCTGCACGCCGAGGATCGGCTTCGGCAGAGACCGTGGCAGCGCAGAGAGCGCGAACCGGGCCTCTCGATCGAAACGCAGCCGGATCCGTCCCGGTTCCCGTTCGATCGTGTAGGCGACGACCGAAGGCCATTCGAACACCACTCGCGCAAAGCCGGGATGGGCCCCGGTTCGCACGACGACATCGTCTGACGCCGAGGCAGCCGATGCGGCGAGAAGGGCAAGACCCAGACCAAGGGCAGCGGATCGCATCAATCGA
>CALBEG010000103.1 GCA_937927455.1 uncultured Elioraea sp.
CAGCCCGAGGCATTGATGACGATCGCATCGAGGCCCGGGCCGGTGATCTCGCCCATCCAGGCGGCGACATTGCGCCTGGCCGCTTGCCGCGACGCCTCCTCATCGCCGAGATGATGCACGAGCGCTCCGCAGCAGCCGGCATCGGGGTGAACAACGACTTCGACGCCGAGGCGGGTGAGGAGGCGGATGGTCGCCTCGTTGATCTCCGGGGCGAGCACCTGCTGCGCACAGCCCGCGAGGAGAGCGACACGGGCTCTCCGCGCGCCTTGCGCGGGATGGACGCGCGGGCGTTCGACATCGGATGGGGAAGGAATGTGCGCCGGGGCGAGCGAGAGCATCGCGCGCAGGCGATTCGCCATCGGGCCGCTTCCCGGAACCAAGCGCGCGAACGGGCGGGCAAACCAGGCAGCGAGCAGGGCAAGACGAAACAGCCCGACGCGTGGCAACAGCCAAGCCAGCAGGGAACGCAGAGCACGTTCGGGCAACGGGCGCCGATATGTCTTTTCGATGTGGGCGCGGGCGTGGTCAACGAGATGCATGTAATCCACGCCTGAGGGGCACGTCGTCATACAGGCGAGGCAGGTGAGGCAGCGGTCGATGTGCGTCACCACCTCTTCCGAAGCCGGTTGCCCACCCTCCAGCATCTCCTTGATCAGGTAGATGCGGCCGCGCGGCGAGTCGAGCTCGTCACCGAGCAGGACGAAGGTCGGGCAGGTCGCGGTGCACATCCCGCAATGCACGCAGGTGCGCAGGATCCTGTTCGCCTCCGCGATCCCAGGGTCCTTGAGCTGCTCCTCGCTGAACAGCGTCTGCATCGGGAGGCGGCCTCACCCCTCAGCCCGGTGCGCCGGGCCCGCGAGCACGAAGGCAAGACCCAGCAGGGCGAGGTTCATGCCGTAGCTGCCAAGAAGGCTCTGCACGGAGCCGGCCTGCCACATGGTCCCCGACACCAGATCGGCGACGATGCCGATGAGCGCGATCGCGCCGATCAGATAGCCGAGCCCCTCGCGCGCCCAGGCTGCGAGAGGACGCGAGGCTTCGCCGCGCAGCGAATCCGCAAACAGCATGGTGAGCCCGGTGAAGCCGAGCGCGAGCAGCGGCAGAAGCAGGATGAGAGCGAGTGTGGTCATGCGAGTCCCCTGAGCTGGATGCAGAAATCATCAGACACCGGCGAAGATCCGTCCCGGATTGAGGATGCCTTTTGGATCGAAGGCCTCCTTGACGCGTCGGGTGAGCGCGGCCAGCGCCGGCGGTTCTTCGGGCAACCCTGGCACGGCGGCGCGAAGCGCGGGCGGGGCGCGGACCAGCCAGAATGTGCCGTGTTCCGCACAAACCGCTTCCGTCACGACCCGATGGGCCAGTTCGGTGGCGGGACCGACAACCCAAACAAGCCCTCCCCCCCAGTCGAACATGAAGCGTGCGGGAACGTCCTCAGCCACCTTCGCGGCGAGGCGCGCCCCGCGCGACGGACGGACGGACACGCGCCACACCGCTTCCCCCTCCCCGACGCGAAGCGGCACAGCGTCCCGCACGGTCCGCCAGAGCGCGAGGCTCGTTGCCTCATCGAGGATGTCGGCCGGGCCGAACTCGGCGAGCGCGGCAGCGAGCGCTGCCGCACGGCGGGGGATGAAGTCAGCGAAGTCCTCGAGGCGAAGCACCGTCGCGGCGCGCTCGCCGAAGCCCGCCTGCGCTGCCGCCTCGGGCGGCAGGTGCGCCGCCCCGGTGACGCCGTAGGGGCTGCCGAGCCCGGCGGAGAGCGCGGCGATGCCGCGCGCGGGGTCCAGGCCACGCAGCATCACGGTCGCGGTTCGTTCCGGCCTCGGCAGGACCTTCAGGGTGATCTCGCTCAACACAGCGAGCGTTCCGCGCGAGCCCACAAGCAGCTTGGCGAGATCGAGCCCCGTGACGTTCTTCAGCACGCGCCCGCCGGAGCGGATCACGTCTCCGGCGCCGTTCACCGCGCGAACACCCAGCACATGGTCGCGCATCGCCCCGAGCGCGATCCGGCGCGGGCCCGAGAGGTTGCAGGAGACGATGCCGCCGATGGTCTGCGGGCCTTCGCCGGGGCCGGTGAGCGCGCTCAAGTCGGGCGGTTCCGCAATCAGGTGCTGGCCCTTGGCAGAGAGGGCCGCCTCAATCTCCGCCACTGGCGTGCCCGCACGCGCGGCGAGGACCAGTTCGGAAGGCGAATGAAGCGTGATCCCGACGAGCCCGCGGGTCGTCAACACAGACGCCGCCTGGACCGGGCGGCCGAGCCCGTCCTTGGTGCCGTTGCCGCGAATGGCGAGCGGCGCGCCCGCCGCATGTGCCTCGGCGATCGCGCGCGAGAGAGCGGTCTCGTCCGAGGGCGCGATCAGCGTCGAAAACCCCATCACCTCACGCCGCCTTGGCGAACTCGGGCGGGAACACCTTGTGCGGATTGAGGAGCCAAGCGGGATCGAAGGCGCGCTTGACGCGCGCCTGCTGCGCAAGATCTGCGGCCGAGAACTGTGCGGGCATCAGGTCGCGCTTCTCGATCCCCACCCCGTGCTCGCCCGTGAGGCAGCCGCCGAGCTCGATGCAGAGGCGCAGGATGTCGGCGCCGAGCGCCTCGGCGCGCGCGAAGCTCTCCTGGTCATTGGCGTCGAACAGGATGAGCGGGTGAAGGTTGCCGTCACCGGCGTGGAAGACGTTTGCCACCATCAGGCCGTACTCGCGCGACAGGGCCTCGATCCGACGCATCGCCTCCGGCAGCTGGGCGGGAGGGATGGTGCCGTCCATGCACAGATAGTCCGGGCTGATGCGTCCGACCGCGCCGAAGGCGCCCTTGCGTCCTTTCCAGATCGCGGCGCTCTCCTCAGCTGTGCGCGCGATCCGAACTGTCAGCGGATCGTGGCGCCGGCAGATCGTCTCGAGCCGGGCGAGGAGCGCGTCCTGCTCGGATTTGTCTCCTTCGACCTCGATGATCAGCAGCGCTTCCGCGTCCAGCGGATAGCCCGCGTGAGCAAAATCCTCGCACGCCCTGATGCAGGGCTTGTCCATGAACTCGAGGGCAACGGGGATGATGCCGGAGCCGATGATGTCGGCGACCGCGGCGGCGGCGACGTCCGTGGCGCGGAAGCCGACCAGCATGGCGCGCGCGCCTTCGCCTGCACGCAGGATGCGCAAGGTCGCTTCGGTGATGATGCCGAGCTGACCCTCAGAGCCGCAGATCAGCCCGAGCCAGTCGTAGCCCGGCGTGTCGAGATGGCCGCCGCCGAGTTTGACGACCTCGCCGTCCGGCGCGACCAGGGTCACGCCAAGAAGATTGTTCGCGGTCACCCCATATTTCAGGCAATGCGCCCCGCCGGCATTCATCGCGATGTTGCCGGCGATCATGCAGGCGATTTGGCTTGAAGGGTCGGGAGCGTAGAAGAACCCCTCGCCTTCGACCGCGCGCGTGACAGCGAGGTTGGTGACTCCTGCCTCGACCCGGATCAGACGGTCTTCGACGCTCACCTCAAGGATGCGATTGAGGCGGGAGACCCCGATCACCACCGCGTCCTCCAGAGGCAGTGCCCCACCCGAGAGGCTGGTGCCGGCTGCGCGGGGAACCACGCGGATGCCGTGCCGCGAGCAATAGCGAAGGAGGGCAGACACCTGATCCGTGGAGTTCGGCAGGCAAACCGCAAGCGGAAGGCGCTTGTAGGCGGTGAACGCGTCTGTCTCGTAAGCCTTGAGACGCACCGGTTCAACAATGACGGCAGCGGGCCCAATCAGGCGCTGGAGGTCAGCGATGACGGTGTGGCGCCGCGCGAGCACGGACCGGTCGGGCGAAGGCAGGGCGATCATCATCTCCTCCCGCAACGTCGTGAGAGATCGTATGGGCCACGTTCTGCGGCAAGACGTGCGGCTTTGCCAGGGGGGGGCGGCCTGAAGGATTTCTTCACCCCGATGCGCCAGGATCGGGTGTATGAGCTGTGGTGGGCGTTCGCCGTCACGTTGCAGGGAAAGGATCAGTCCGGCCTTGGGTCTCGGCGCATCGCGGAGGCGGTTCGACCGGGCCGGAACGGCTCCGGCGCGGTTGCGTCACGCCAAGACAATTTCCGTGCTGGGTGCCGTCCTGTTCGTCGCGATCGTCGCAGCGAGTTTCCTCGCGCCGGCCAGAGGCGCCGTGGCCACCGCGGCGGCAGGAGAAGGGTCGGCGTGCGACGGCCCCGTCGCCCGGCGGCACGTTCTGGGTGAAGTCGTGCTGCCGCCGGATGGTGCGCCGATTGCGGTGTCGCACGCCCGCTCCGGGCCGGTTCTCATCGATACCACCGTCACCAACCCCTTCCCCGAGGCCCGGCGCGTGGTGGTCGCGGTCTGGTTCCCTTATCTCGCCTCGGTCACTCTGGTCGCTGGGGAGACCGCGCCGAGGCGGGCCGGCAGCCTCCATCCGGCAGGGGCAGGTGGCGTTCTGTCCCCGGTCCCGGCCTTCCGAGTTACCTTGGACGGAGGGGAAAGCCGCCCTCTGTCCTTGTGCCTCGAACACCAGGGCGTGTTGATCGCTCCGGTGGTTGTCTTGCCAGAAGAGCAGTTCGCCGCCCGCGTGCTCCGCGACCTGGTGCTGGCTGGGCTATGCCTCGGCATCGTCTTGGCGGCGGTGCTGCACGCTTTCGCCTCGTGGGTGCTGATCGGCCGCCGGCTGTTCGCCCGCATGCTGGCGTTCGCGCTGGTCTCGGGCCTCGCCATTCTGGTCGCGACGGGGCTCGGCAAGACTCTGCTCTGGCCAAGCGTCCCCTTCCGCGCCTCAGATGCGTTCGCCGTGCTGCAGGGCCTCGGCCTCGCGGCTGCGGGCTTTCTTCTCAAGGCCGTTCTGCTGCGACCGGGAGCGAGGGAGCCAGTCGGGCGGCTGCTCGACGCCGTCTCTGCCGCCGCCCTCGCCTCCTCGCTCGGCGCCGTGCTCGACGGTCGGATTGCCCTGGTTTTCACCCTCTTTTCGGCGGTCATCGGCCCGGTCCTGGTGATCGGGCTGCTTGCCGTTCTCGCGGCCAGGCGCACGCCTAATGCCCGCGCCGCGCTGGTCGGCTGGGGCAGCGGTCAGCTCGCGACACTCCACATGGCGCTTCGGCTGTTCGACGTCACACCCTACCACCCGCTCAATCACCACCTCGTACCCGTCGCCATCACGGTGGTGGTTGCGGCCTTCGCCGTCATCGCGGCCGAAATCGCGGCGGAAAGCCGAAGCGAGTCCCTGAGGGACCCGCTCACCGGACTCGCCAACCGGCGGTGGTTCGACGAACGCCTCGCTGAGGAAATAGCCAAGGCAGAGCGAACGGGCGCTCCGCTCTCGATCGCCCTGGTCGATCTCGATCACTTCAAGGCGATCAACGACTGTTTCGGCCACTCCGCGGGAGACGAGGTGCTGCGCCAGTTCGCGGCGGTCGCGCGCACACGGCTTCGCCGCGGCGACCGGCCCTGCCGGATCGGCGGGGAGGAGTTCGCCCTGCTGCTACCCGGCACGTCTGAGGACGAAGCTTTTCGTATTGTCGACCGATTGCGCCAGGACGTGGCGCTGACGGCCTTCGCCCCCGTGCGCACACGGACGGTGACGATCAGCGGTGGCGTCGCCCGCTGGCGCCGAGGTGAAACCGCCGCCGAACTGCTCAAGCGCGCGGACGATGCGCTCTACGCCGCCAAGCAGAACGGCAGGAACAGGATCGTCTCGGCCGAGCAGATGACCAGTCCGGCGCCGAGCGGATCGACCGGCTCGGCGACCTTGACGCTTCCCTTCGCTTCGCCCCTGCCTGGCTCGCCGGTCGAAACCATTCAGCCCTGACGGGTCTTCATCCGCGGGTTCTTCTTGTTGATCACGTAGACGCGCCCTTTGCGGCGCACCAGCCGGTTGTTTTTGTCGCGCGCTTTGGCGGACTTCAGAGAGTTGCGGATCCGCATCAGGGCATCCCTTCAAACGAGCCGCGGCGGATAGAGGTTTCGGGGCAGCCTGTCAACTGCGCGGGCGGCAATCCCGCGCGGCGCCTGCGGGTCCGGCTCAGCGCCTGATGGCATGCCAGCGCACCAGGCGAAGGCGCCCGGCCCGCATCAGATCGAGCCGGCGAAGGCAGCGCTCCGCCTCCTCGACGATCCTGGCGGCATAGGCCGGCGCTGGGCGATCGCGCGCCAGATCCTGCACGAACGACTCCCACGCGCTGAGAGTCTGGGTCATGTGGCGGCCGGTGATGTCCTCCACGATGCGCACATCGAGGCCCTGGCGCGTCATCAGCGCGGTCAGCGCCCTTTCCCCGGCGAGATGCGGTTCTGCCCCCTCACACGCGGCCCAGGCCGAAAAGGCCGCCGATGCCTGCGGCGTGACGTCGCCGAGCACGAGATCGGTCAGCACGAGCTGGCCGGACGCCTTCACTCCGTCAACGAGTGCGACGATCAGTTTTGTCTTGTCGGCATGCCGCCACAGGGCCTCCAAAGCGAGGGCATGGTGGAAGTAGTTTTGGCGGATGGCGGGCGCCGTCGGATCGAGGGGGCGGATGTCCGCTTTCCGCTCAACCTTCAGCTTGACGGAGAGGGCGTTGCCAAGGGCAGCGAGGTCGCGATCGCACTCGTAACCCGTGACATAGCAGCCCCATTCCCCGGCGAGCGTGCGCGCGGCCCCGCCGAGCCCCGCACCGAGTTGCAGGACCGAATGGCTGCCATTGAGGCCGAGCGGCTTGGCAAGCGCCAGCACTTCCGCCGGCCCGCCAGGGCCGAGAAACCCCTCACCCCAAAGCCCGGCGAGGACGCGAAGCTTTGTCTCCGGCCAGCGGGGTTGGGGCACCTCGGCCGCGACTGGGGAGGCATGGCCTGCCTTGGCCGATCGGTCCGCTTTGCGCCCGAGGGATGATGCCTCGGGCAGCGGCGCGAAGAGAGCGGGGGCAGGCATGCTTTTCTGCCGCTGCCGTGCGTCACCGCGGCCGAACCAGCTCCTGACGGACGCCATCGCCTCGAACATGCCGACCCTTCTCCCCGATGCGTATGGCAGAGGGAGATTGGCAAGCCGTTAACGCGGCGACCGTCTGCCCTGCACCGCGCCCCGCACGGTCACCGCACACTCCCTCCGGGCCAGAGCACGACCCGCAGCGTCTGGATGATGATCAGCACGTCGAACAGCACGGAGAAGTTCTTCACGTAGAACAGGTCGTAGGACAGTTTCGATCGCGCGTCGTCGAGCGAAGCCCCATAGGGATAGTTGATCTGGGCCCAGCCGGTGAGGCCGGCGCGCACGAGGTGCCGCTCGTTGTAGAGCGGGAGCTGTGCAGCCAGCTCTTTGACGAATTCAGGCCGTTCCGGCCTGGGGCCCACAAACGACATGTCGCCCTTGAGGATGTTGATCAGCTGCGGAAGTTCATCGATTCGCACCCGACGCAGGAAGCGGCCGATCGGAGTCACCCTCGGGTCACCCTTCTGAGCCCAGACCGCCCCCGTTCGCTCCGCATCCTGACGCATGGTGCGCAGCTTCAGGATCCTGAACACGCGCCCGTCCTTGGTCACCCGGGCCTGGCGGTAGAGGATCGGCCCGCCATCCTCGAGTTTGATTGCAGTCGCAGCACCGGCGAGCAAAGGCAGGGTGAGGAACAAAAGGATCGTGCTGACCACAATGTCGAGCGCGCGTTTGAGGAAGAGGTCGATGGCGGTGAAGGTGAAGCCATCCGCGTAAAGGAGCCAGGAATAGTCAAGCCGCTTCAAATCGACCCGGCCGATCTCCTTCTCCAGGAAACGCTGGAACTCGTAGACCGGGTATCCACTGGTACGACAGGCGAGCAAGGCCTCCATTGGCATGCCGCGCCGTTCGTCAGGGGCGACCACCACCTGGTCGGCGTCGATCTCGCGGGCGATGGCGACGAAGCCATCGTTCGTGCTCACAACCCTCGCCTCGGGGTCCTTCTCCAGTCGAGCGTCGATCTGACCGAGAGCGGGATGGTGGGCGAAGGTGATTTCCATGCCGACCGCCCTCCCCTCGCGTCTGAGCAGGAAGGCGAGTTCCCATGCCCGCTCACCGGCACCGATGACGAGGACCCGGCGACGAAAGGCACCGCGATCGATGAGCGCGAATAGCAAGACCCGTGCCGCCCATCCGACCAGCGAAAACAGGATCAGTGCAGCCGCGAACAGCGTTGCCGAGCCCTCGGCGGCGAAAGGGGGGGGAAGGAACGCTGCCGGGGCGGCGGCAAGGAGGGCGCCGAGCCCGGCGGCGATCGGAACCCGGCCGAGCGAACGCCGCGTCTCCAGGAGCGCCTCGCGGCGATAGAGCCCGCTTGCGTAGGCGAACAGGAGATAGGAGGCGACGAACAGCGTGAGTGGCAACCAGCCTGCCCGCCGCGCCGGCGGCAACGCGCTCAGCGCAAGATCGGCAGCCGGCGGCCAGGCAAGGGCGAGCAGGCCGAGCTCGAGCAGGAAGAGCGCCGTCCCCGCTGACAGCAGCCTCAGATTGCGTACGATCATGCGCATGGCTTGTAACGCGGGAATGATGAACCTGGGTTGAAAGCCTGCCGCGTGCCGCAGATCACTCCGCCGCCCGACGAGGCTCGGCCGCCTTCAGCCACCCGTCGCGGGTCTGCGGCAGGCGCATCCCCAGAACGTGCCCGGCAACAAGGGTGCGGAGGATCTGCGCCGTCCCGCCCGCGATGGTGAACATGCGGGCATCGCGCACATGCCTCTCCATCGGGTTGGCGCGCGCGTAGCCTGCGGCCCCCCAGATCTGCAGGGCGTCGTTGGTCACTTTCACTGCCGTCTCGGCGGCGAGGATCTTCGCCTGCGCGGCGAGCACCGGATCCGGGAAGCCGGCGGGGCCAGCGGAGCGCGCGGCCCGCCAGACCATCAGCCGCGCCGCCTCGATCGCCACCGCCATGTCGGCCAGCAGCCACTGCAGGCCCTGGAACTCGGCGATCGGCCGACCGAACTGCTGGCGCTGCTTCGCATAGCCCACGGCACGGTCGAACGCAGCCCGAGCAATGCCGACCGCCACCGTCGCCGCACCGACGCGCTGCGCGTTGTAGGCGTCCATCAGGGCCGCGAATCCTTTGCCGAAGCCTCCCGGAGCCCGCAGCACCATCGAGTCAGGGACCGCGAGGTCGTGGAACTCGAGAACAGTCTCCGGGATGCCACGCACGCCCATCGCGAACTGCCGTTCGCCGACGATGAGGCCGGGCGGGTCGTCCTCGCCGCGGCGGACGACAATGAAGCCGCCGATGCCTTGATCGGCCCCGTTTTCGATCGCGCGGGCGAAGATCAGATGCAGGCGAGACACGCCCCCGCCGGTGATCCAGTGCTTGCGACCGTTCAGGATCCACCGGTCCCCTCGCCTCTCCGCCCGCGTCGTCATCGCGGTCGCGGCCGAGCCAGCCTCGGGTTCGGTGATGCAGATGGCCGGCTTGTCGCCGTGCCCCAGGACTTGCTCCGCAGCGAGGCGCTTCTGCTCTTCCGTGCCGTAGGCCATGATCGCGCCGATCGCGCCCATGTTGGCCTCGACCGTGATCCGGCCAGCGGCAGCGCAGGCCGCGGCCATCTCCTCGATCACCAGCACGGCGTCGAAATGGGATGCTCCCTGTCCGCCCCATTCGAGCGGGATGGTCATGCCGAGGAAGCCCGCGGCCTTGAGGTCCGCAACATGGTCCCAAGGGTAGGCTTCCGTCGCATCGACCCTGGCGGCGCGCGGCGCGATGGTCGCCTCAGCAAGCGCGCGAGCCCGGGCCTGCAAGGCTGCCTCAGCCGGCGTCAGGTCGTGCGGCATCCACGACACCCCATGCTCTTGCATGCGAAGACGTGTATCGCGCCGCTCACTCGGGAGCGAGCCGTTCCTCGATCGCACGCCGCGTCTGCGCCGAAAGCCCGGTCAGCGCCGCGAACCGGTCAAGCCAGGCGCGCTCAGCCGGCGACACGTCGCCGACAGCGAGCACGCAGGCGGCGTAGACCTGGGCCGCGAGCACCGGGTCCGCGATCTCGCGGGCGATCGCCTCGACGGAAGCGGGGCTGTTGAACTCACGCAGCACCAGCTCGCGCGCCTCCGTCTCGAGGTCGCACTGGTCGAGCTGGGTGGCGATGGCGGAACGCTCGGCTGGGTCGAGCAACCCATCCGCCCGCGCGGCCGAGATCATGGCGCGGATGACGAGCAGGGCCTCACGGTCTTCGGCGCCGATGGGATCGGCGGCCGGAGGAGGCGGTGCGGCCGCATCGGAGAACCACGGGTTGGTGCGCGTCGAGGGATCGGAGGCCTTCGTGGGAGGCCGGGGGTTGGGGGGCGGCGGGGATGGGCGAGGCAGGGGGCCGGGGCCGGTTGGGGCAGTCTGCCCCGCCTTCGCGAGCGCTTCCACGGCAAGCCCAGCAAGCGCGGCCAGCGCTGAGGCCGCGCGACGAGAGCCGCCGATGCGGACATCGACGAGCGGCGCCGGAGTGCGACGGCGCGCCGTCCGCCGCCGCGGGGGGGTGAGAGCGCCTCCGAGCAGGGTGCCGAGCAACCGGTTGGCATCCATGGGCCTGCCTCCGTCCGTGCGACTTCGTCCCCAGAGAGTTGCCGCCCGATGTGCAGGGAAGCAACCGCGGCCGGTCGGGCACGCCATGGTTAAGGCTTCCTTCAGAGGGCTCCGGCAGGATCCCCCTCGAGGGTCGAGATGGGAAACGCGCACGGGCACAGGACGGCCGACGTTGCCGAGCAACGGGACCAGGCGCGGACCGGGACGGCGGGGCGCGAGCTTCTTGCGGCCTTCGCCTTTGCCGCGGCCGACCTGCTTCTCGAGGTGGATGCAGCCGGCGTAATCACGTTCGCTGCCGGGGCCTTCCCCTCCCGCTTCGGCTGTACGCCGGAAGAGGCCGTGGGAAGGCCGGTCTCACGGTTCATCGCGGCCGAAGACCATCTCGCTCTGGAGGCGGGGCTTTCCGCCCTCACCATGCGCGGGCGGCTGCGGCCGACCGTTCTCCACCTTGCCGATTCTGCCCGATCGGCGGCCAGTTGTGCCGGCCTCGCGCTCGAGGACAGTCCAGGGCGCTATTGTCTCGTCCTCGGCCCGGTCCCGCTCGCGCCCCAGCGCTCCGCTGGCAGCGAGGCGGAGGGCGGTTTCCTGCGCATGGTTGAGGCTCGCCTTCGCGCCAACGGACGAGAGGCGCCACGGATCGCGCTGTTCGAGGTCGAGGGGCTGGTCGAGGCAACCGCCATGCTCGGCCGCGAAGCGCGCGAGGCGCTGCTCGATTCGGTCAGTCGCATCCTGAGCGAGCAGGTGCCGGGAGGGGCTGCGGCCGAGTTCGGTGCCGGCCGTTGGGCTCTGCTGCACGCTGGCCAGGCGGATACGGCTGCGGTGGCCCGTGCCGTCGAAGGTGCAGTGCGCGACCGTGCGCCCGTCGCCGCCGCACCCCGCGTCCGCGGCTCCGATCTCGTGCTGGCCGCACCCGGTTTCTCGACTGCGCAGCAGGTGCGGGCGCTCAGGCTGGCGCTCGACGCCTTCGCGGCGGGAGGAAAAAGCGCCCTCGACTCCGCGGGCTTCGCTGCCGGGCTGGAGGGCTTCCTGCGCACACTCTCCGACCGTGCCGAGGGTCTGCGCGCACGCATCCGCCGTCGCGGTTTTCGCCTTCTCTTCCAGCCTATTGTGGAACTCGCCACGCGCCGCATCCACCACTTCGAGGCTCTGATCCGCCCCGCGGCGACGGGTGAGGCGCCGGCGGAGAAGGCGCAGACCTTCGTCACGCTGGTCGAGGCAGCGGGGCTCTCGGCGGAACTCGATCTCGCGGTGGCCGCCGTGGCGCGCGACAGCGTCACCGCAGCGCGGGCGTCCTTGGTCGCGGTGAATGTCTCCGCCCTCTCCCTCAACGATGCCTCCTTCCGTTCTTCGCTTCAGGAGACGCTCGATGCGGTACCGGAACTTCAGCATCGGCTGATGTTCGAGATCGCCGAACCTGCCGAGATCACCGACGCCGAGACTCTGCGAATGGGGATCCAGCCGCTGCGCGCCCGCGGTTTCCAAGTCGTGCTCGACGATGTCGGATCGGCGGCCGCCAGTCTGCGTTACCTCCGTTCGGTCCCGTTTGACTTCGTCAAGATCGACGGCGCACTGATCCGCTCCGCCGTCGGGGCCGAACGCGAACGCGACGTGCTTGCCCAGACGATCGAGCTGTGCCGCCAGGCGGGTGCGGCCGTGATCGCGGAGCATATCGAGACGGAAGAAGAGGCCAGGCTCGTGCGCGACCTCGGCGCCACGCACGGTCAGGGCAACCTGTTCGGTCGCCCTGGCCACCTGCCGGGGCTGGTCGGGCGCTGATCGCTCAGGCGCGCCCGACCCCCACCTCTCACGACGTCCTCGCCGGGTTCGCGGTGATGGCGCCGAGGGTGTTGGGTGGCGCTGTGATGGGCTTTCGGCAGCGCGACGGCCTCGGCGCGGCCGACGGTCTCCGGTGCCGGCCAGCTTCCGGTGCCGGCCAGCTTCCGGTGCCGCACAGTTTAAGGCCTTGCTGCCGAGATGGGCGTGCGCGCGGTTCAGCAGGCGGCGGAGTCCGCGACCCTGGCGTGAGAAAAGGCAAACTCGGCATTCGCCGATTGGCCGGCCGCGCTGGCAAGACCGCGCCGGCCAACGAGGATGTGATCAGGCCCGCCCGCCGCGGCTGCCAGACTCCGCAACCCTGTGGCTGATCTCCTCGCCGCCAGCGGACGAAGGGGTTGGAGAGGGTCTTGTGCGGCGCGTGGCCTTGCCGCGCATCCCGCCCGCCCGGGCCGCCCGGGACAATGACGATGACGTCACGCAGCAGCAGGGGATCATTCCCCCGCAGGATTCGGCGCGTGAGCTTCGCCTTCAGCCTGATGCGGCCCCTCTGCCCCTCCGTGCACAGGATCCGGGACGGAGATCAGACCACCTCAACCGCGGTCAGACCCGCACCCGCTCGCGTCGCCACACACAGTCGCCACACACAGTCGTGCGGCCGCGGGACATGGCTGTTAGGCCATGTTCACCATGATCGTCTTTTTGTGCATGAAGTGCTCAAGCATCGCCTCGAGCGAGGCCTCCTTGCCAAGCCCCGAACTCTTCACGCCTCCGTACGAGATGTTCGCCTGCACCACCAGATTCTGGTTGATTTGCACGATCCCGGCCTCAAGCGCGTGCGCCATCCTCAGGCCCAGCCGCAGATTGTTGGTCCAGACGGAGGCCGACAACCCGAACTCGGACGCGTTCGCCTCCCCAAGCACGGTCTCCCAGTCGCGGAACGGAAACAGGCACGTCACTGGGCCGAAAATCTCCTCGCGCACGAGGCGGCTGTCGCGCGTCAGCCCCGTGAAGATGTGCGGCTGGATGAACAGGCCTTTCTTCAGTGCTGGGTCATCGGGCAGGCGAGAGCACACCCGCGCCCTCGCCCCCGGTGTGGCTTTTCCTTCCTCGATGTAGCCGCGTACCTTGTCGAACTGGGCGGGGCTGATGATGGTTCCGATATCGGTCCGCTCATCCAGCGGGTCGCCCATCACCATTGCATCCACCTTCGCCGCCAGCGCCTCCGCGAAGGAGTCGAAGATCCGCTCGTGCACGAAGATGCGCGACGCTGCCGTGCAGCTCTGCCCCTGGCGGGTGAAGCGCATCGAGGTGATCGCACCCGTCACCGCCTTTTCAAGGTCGCAGTCGTCGAACACGATCATCGGCGACTTCCCGCCAAGCTCGAGCGTGACGGGAATGATCTTCCGCCCGCATGTCTCGGCGACGATCCGTCCCACCTCAACCGAACCGGTGAAGGTCACCTTGCGCACCTTCGGATGCTCGACGAGCGGGGCCCCGCACTCGGGCCCGTAGCCGGAGAGGATGTTGAACAGGCCGGGCGGCAGCACGCGGTTGAGAAGCTCGCACACCCGCAGCACCGCGAGCGGCGCCTCCTCGGCCGACTTCACGACCACCGCGTTCCCCGCCACCAGCGCCGGCGCGACCTTCAGAGCCATCAGCAGCATCGGCACGTTCCACGGGATGATGGCGCCGACCACGCCGAGCGGCTCGCGCACGGTGAATGCGAGCACCTCGGGGTGGAATGGCACCGTCTCGCCCTTCAGTTCGCTGCCCAAGCCGCCATAGAAGGCGAAGATGTCGGCGACCACGTTCGCCTCGACCCGGCTTTCCGTGCGCAGCGCCTTGCCTGTCTCGAGCGCGATCAGCCGCGCCAACTCCTCCACGTGATCGGCGAGCACCCGTGCGCACTCGGCCACCATTGCGCCGCGCTTGCGCGCCGGAACCTTCGCCCACTCCTTCTGCGCCGCGGCGGCCGCCTCCACCGCCGCCGCCACGTCCGCCGCATCGCCCTCTGCCGCGCGGCCGACCTCCTCGCCCGTCGCTGGGTTCACGACACCGAAGGTGCGGCCCGAACTGGAGGGCACGAAGCGGCCGCCGATGACGTGATGGCCGGAGAGCGCGCGGGCGAGCGCTTTCTCGTCGAG
>CALBEG010000104.1 GCA_937927455.1 uncultured Elioraea sp.
CGACAGCAATGCCTCGGTGTAGGGATGTTTGGGGGCAGAGAACAGCGTCCGCTTCTCCGCAATCTCGACGATCTTGCCGAGATACATCACCGCGACCCGATGGGTGAGGTGCTCGACGATGGCGAGGTCGTGGCTGATAAAGAGCAGCGACAGGTCAAGTTCGCGCTGCAGGTCGGACAGGAGATTGACGATCTGCGCCTTCACCGAGACGTCAAGGGCGGAGACAGCTTCGTCGCAGACGATCAGGTCAGCACCAGGGGCGAGCGCGCGGGCGATTCCGATCCGCTGCCGCTGGCCGCCGGAAAATTCGTGCGGGAAACGGTTCATCGCATCGCGCGGCAGGCGCACCTTGTCCAGAAGGTCGGCGATGCGGTCGTCGAGGTCGGACCGCGATGTCGCGAGGCCGAAGTTGGTGATGGGCTCGGCCAGGATGTCGCGCACCTTCAACCTCGGGTTGAGCGACGAGAACGGGTCCTGGAACACCACCTGCATCCGCCGCCGCAGAGGCCGCAGACGGCCAGGCGAGAGGTCGTCGATGCGCACGCCATCGAGCAACACTTGGCCTGCCGTGGGCTCCAGGAGACGCAGAACCGTGCGCCCCACGGTCGATTTGCCGCAGCCCGACTCGCCCACAAGCGAGAGGGTCTCGCCACGCGCGATGGAAAACGACACGCCATCGACCGCGTAGACGTATCCGGTGATGCCGGAGAAGAAGCCAGCGCGGATGGGAAAGTGCTTCTTCAAGTCGTTGACCTCCAGAAGAGGTCGACGATGTGCGGCTGCGTTCATGCGGCGACCGCTTGGCGTATCGCGTGGTGGCAGGCGACGAAATGCCCTGGCGCCTTCGCCTCGATGGCGGGAGCGACCTGCCGGCAAAGGTCGGTCGCTTCCGGGCAGCGCGCGGCGAAGGCGCAGCCGATGATGGGTTTCTTCAGGTTCGGCACGATGCCCGGAATTTCGGCAAGGCGACAGGGGGCGTCGGTCGAGAGCGAGGAGCCGAGTTTCGGTACCGCGCCGAGAAGCCCGCGCGTGTAGGGGTGGCGGGGCGTGCGGAACAGATCCGCCGCACGCGCCTCCTCGACCTTGCGGCCGGCGTACATGACGACGATGCGCTCCGCCATCTCGGCCACCACGCCAAGATCGTGCGTAATCAGCAGGATCGCCGCACCCACTTTCGCCTTCAGTTCACCCATCAGGTCGAGAATCTGGGCCTGGATGGTGACATCGAGCGCCGTCGTGGGTTCGTCTGCGATCAAGAGCTTCGGGTTGCAGGCGAGCGCCATGGCGATCATCACGCGCTGTCGCATGCCGCCCGAAAGCTGGTGCGGATACTCTTTGACGCGCCGCCGCGCCTCTGGGATGTGCACGAGGTCGAGCATCTCGATGGCGCGCGCCTCTGCCGCCCGGTCGTCTAGCCCCTGATGCAGTTTCAGGGTCTCGCGGATCTGCCGCCCTACCGTCAGCACCGGGTTCAGCGACGTCATCGGCTCCTGGAAGATCATGCTGATCTCGTTGCCGCGAATGCGCCGCATCTCACGCTCGCTGAGCGACACCAGATCGCGACCGCGAAAGGCGATCCGCCCTGTCACTTTGCCAGGTGGTTCCGGAATGAGCCGCAGGATCGACATCGAGGTGACGGACTTGCCGCAGCCGGATTCGCCGACGATGGCAAGTGTCTCGCCCGCGTCGATGTGGAACGAGACGCCATCCACCGCGCGCACAATCCCGTCCGGCGTGCGGAAATGGGTGCGCAGATCCTCGACCTCGAGCAGGCGTTCCGCCATCGGGGGCCTCATACGCGCTTCGCCATGCGCGGATCGAGCGCGTCGCGAAGCCCGTCCCCCAGCAGGTTCACCGACAGCACGGTAAGGGAGAGGAAGACCGCCGGGAAGAAGACGATGTAGGGCGCGACCTGCCACAGGGCGCGCCCCTCGGCCATGATGTTGCCCCAGGATGGAATGATCGGCGGCGTGCCTGCGCCGATGAAGGAGAGGATCGCCTCCGTAATCATTGCCGAGGCGCAAATGTAGGTTGCCTGCACGGTGAGCGGGGCGAGCGTGTTCGGCAGGATGTGGCGGATGATGATTCGCGGCGTCGTGGTGCCGGCTGCGATTGCCGCCTCGACATAAGGCTGTTCGCGCAAGGAGAGCACCACGCCTCGCACCAGGCGCGAGACGCGCGGGATTTCGGCGATGGTGATAGCGATGATCACGTTCTCAACCGAACCGCGCGTGGCCGCCATCAGGGCGATGGCGAGCAGGATGGGCGGGATCGACATCAGCCCATCCATGACGCGCATGATGATGCCATCGGCGAGACGGATGAAGCCCGAGATCAGGCCGATGGCCAGGCCTGCGAGCGAGGCGAGGATTGCCACGGAGAACCCGACGATCAGTGACACCCGCGTGCCGTACAGCACACGCGAGTAGATGTCGCGCCCAAGCATGTCGGTACCAAACCAAAACTCGGCCGATGGCGGGCGCACGCGAAGCCGAGGCGCAAGCGCTTGAGGATCCGTGGTCCAGAGATAGGGGGCCAGGAGCGCAATCGCGACCATCAGCGCGAGGATCGTGCCGCCGAACACGATCGAGGGGTGGCGGCGGAGGAAGGTGCGGATGCGCCCACGCTGTGGTTCCTCCGCGAACACCTCGACTGCAGCAGGGGCGGAAGCGACGGCCGTGTTGTGGCTCAATAGCGGATCCTCGGATCGAACAGGGTGTAGAGCAGGTCGATCAGCAGGTTGATCAGAACGTAGACGAAGCTGAACAGGAGAACGACGCCCTGGATCACGGGGTAGTCGCGGCGGAGGATCGCATCGACGGTGAGCCGTCCGAGCCCGGGGATCGCGAACACGCTCTCCGTCACCACCGCACCACCGATCAGAAGGGCAATGCCGATGCCGACGACAGTGCTGATCGGCACCGCCGCGTTCTTCAGCCCATGCAGGAACAGGATCGGCCGCGTGCCGAGCCCCTTCGCCTTCGCCGTGCGGATGTAGTCCTGGGCGAGCACCTCAAGCATGGTCGCCCGCGTGATGCGCGCAATCAGCGCGATGTAGACGGTGCCGAGGGCGATGGCTGGCAGGATCAAGTTCTCGAGGAAGGGCAGGAAACCCTCGCCCAGCGGCGTATAGCCTTGAACAGGGAGAAGCTCCCACTCGAGAGCAAAGAAATAGGCCAGCAGGTAGCCGACGACGAACACGGGAACAGAGAAGCCGAAGACGGCGAACAGCATGACGCCGCGGTCGATCCACGAGCCGGCCTTCCACGCGGCGACCACGCCGAGCGGCACCGCGACCGAAACGGCGAGCACGATGGTCAGAACCATCAGCGCCAGCGTGGGCTCGATCCGTTGCGCAATCATGTGCGTGACAGGAAGATTGGTGAAGATGGACGTACCGAGATCGAGGTGCAGGAGGCGCCAGAGGAAGTCGGCGAACTGAACGAAGAAAGGCCGATCGAGCCCAAGGGCCTGACGGATCCGCTCGACATCCTGCGGTGTCGCCTGATCGCCGGCGATCACCGCCGCTGGGTCACCCGGTGCCAGCATGAGCATCGAGAACACCACCAAGGCAACCACCAGCATCACGGGGATGGTGGCAAGGATGCGTCTGACGACGTAGGCGAGCATCGATCCCCACTCCCCCTCACCCTGGCCCTGACCTCACTCGGCTCACCCACCCCCTTCTACCAGCCGGATAGCCGGCTTCCGACGCCGCACGCGTCCCGGCAGGCCACGCCACCCCTCAGGCGCTCTTGCTCATGTTGTAGAAAAGCACAATCGGGCTTTTGATCACGCCCGTCACGTTACGCCGATGCGCCGAGGGGCTCAGGAAGTGTCCGAGCGGAATGTGCGGCACGATGCGGAAGGCCTCGCGTTGGATCTCGGTCGCAATCCGTTTCTGCTCGGGTTCGTTCGGCGCTTCGAACCATTGCTCGCGCAGGGCCTCCATACGCTTGCTCGTCGGCCAGCCGAACCACGCTTCGGTCCCGTTCGCGCGCATCGCAAGTGTCGAGGCGGAGTCGAACCAATCGGGCCCGGACCAGGTCGTGTGGAAGATATTCCACCCGCCCCGGTCGATCGGCTCGCGCGATGCACGCCGCTGCACCACGGTACCCCAGTCGATCGCGACGAACTCGAGGTTGACGTCGAGGCGGCGCAGCAGGTCTGCCGTCACCTGGCTGAGGGCGGCGAGGGTTGGGAAATCAGAGGCATGGAGTTGCACCACGCGCTGCTCGGCATACCCCGCCCCGCGCAACGCTGCACGCGCTCGGTCGAGACTTTTGACGCGGAGCGGCTCAGACCCCTCCTCGGTGTGCATCGGGCTGCCGCGTGACCAGAAACTGTGCGACGTGGCGTACATGCCTGGGTCGTCGCCCACCACCGCGCGCAGATAGTTCTCCTGATCGACTGCGAGCCTCAGGGCGCGGCGCAACGCCGGATTGTCGAAGGGTGCAACAAGGTGGTTGAAGCGCAGCATGCCGACCGAACCGATCGGGTCGCGCACCACAACCTCGATGTTGCGATTGCGACGAAGCACCGGAAGGAGGTCGTGCAGGGGAATTTCCCAGAAGTCGACCTTCCCCGACTGCAGAGCCGCCCCCGCGGTCGCTGGGTCCGGAATGATGTGCCACTCCATCCGCTCAGCGTTGCCCAGTTTCGCCCCCGCCGTCCAATCCGTCGGTTCCTGTCGTGGCACGTACCCATCGAACCGGGCATAGACGACCCGCGAGCCAGGGTTCCACTCCTCGCGCACGAACCGGTACGGCCCCGATCCGATCGCCGAGGTGATTTGTGTGTGCGGATCCGTGTTGGCGACTCTCTCCGGCATCACAAAACAGGGCGAAGCGTTCGCCTTGCCGAGCGCCTTCAGAGTGAGCACGAACGGTTTCTGCAGCGTCAGCCTGAGCCGGCGATCGTCGAGCGCGACGAGGGCCGCGTGGCGCTTGGCGATCTCCTGCCCGAACCCGTCGCGCGCCCACCATCGCTTGATGGAAGCCACCACATCGCGCGCGGTCACCTTTTCGCCGTTGTGGAACCGCAAACCGTCGCGCAAGGTGAACGTGTAGACCCTGCCGTCCTCCTCGATGGTCCATCCTTGCGCCATTTGTGGCCGCGGCTGAAACGAGGAATCCATCCCCGCCAAGGTGTCATAGACGAGGTAGGCATGAGTGCGGGTGATGGTGGCGGTGGTCCAGATCGGATCCAGGCTGGTGAGATTGGCCTGTGGAACAATGCGCAGGACGCGCGCAGCCGATGCCTGACCAAGCACGGCGGGCGCAGCGAGCCCCGCCGCGCCCGCGATCGCAGCGCTGAGGAGGTCTCGCCGCCTCATCACAGGCTCTGCCTCAGGCCTTGGACACGCCCCAGAACCAGGGCAGAGGCCCCGGCACTATGCCCGAAACGTTTGTCCGCCACGCCTGATAAGCGCGATAGAAGCCTGTCGGTGTAAAAGGCTGGCTGATCATTGCCGCGCGGCTGATCTCCTCACACGCGGCGCGCTCTTCCTCCGCGTTGCGGGCAGCGAACCACTTGTCGCGCCCACGCTCGATCGCCGGGTCGTTCGGCCAGCCGAACCAGGCCCCTTCGCCGTGCGCGCGAAGCCCAAGATAGCTCGCCGGGTTGGTGCAGTCCGCACCGGCGAACCAGGTGAAGAAGATGTTCCACCCGCCGCGCTCGCGCGGTTCCCGGCTCGCCCGCCGTGCACCCACCGTGCCCCAGTCCGTGGCGACGTAATCGACGTTCATGCCGATGCTGCGCAGAAGCGCATTCGCCACTTGGCCCATCGCGGAAAGTGGCGCGAGGTCCTGCGCCACCAGCATCACCACCGGTTCGCCATTGTAGCCCGCCTCCTGCAGGAGCCGACGCGCCATGGCCGGATCGCGCGTGTTCTTCAGGATCTCGGAGCCGGCCTCTGTGTAATTCGGAGTCTCCGGCGTGAAGTAGCTGAACATCGGCCGCCACAGGCCATCATCGCCTCCCACCACGGCGCGCATGAAGTCGGCCTGGTTCACCACCCAGGCGATGGCTTGGCGCGCGCGCACGTCGTTGAACGGCGGATGCAGATGGTTGAAGCGAAGGCAGCCCACATTGCCGAGCGGATCGGCGATGTCGATACGGATGTTGCGGTTGCGGCGCAGCACGGGGATGAGGTCGGTCAGCGGCGTCTCCCACCAGTCGACCTCGCCGGCCTGCAGCGCGGCTGCAGCGGTGGCGGGATCGGGTTGGATGATCCATTCGATGCGATCGAACAGCATGCGCTTGCCGCCCGCAAGCCAGTTCGGCGGCTCGTCGCGCGGCACGTACTGCTCGAAACGGGTCCAGGTCGCCCGCGCCCCAGGAACCCACTCGGCGCGATTGAAGCGCATCGGGCCCGAGCCGACAAATTCGGTGATTTGCTGGAACGGGTCGGTCTTGGCAATCCGCTCCGGCATCATGAAGGCGATCGGCGTGTTGTTCTTGCCAAGCGCGAACAGAAGCTTCGGGTAGGGTGCCGACAGACGGAGCCGGAACGTGCGATCATCCACCGCCACCAGTTCCTGGCGCAGGGCACGGATCATCTGCCCCATGCCGTCGCGCACCATCCAGCGCTCGAGGCTCGCCACACAGTCGCGTGCCAGGACCGGTTCACCGTCATGCCAGCGCAGGCCAGGACGGAGGCGGAAGGTCCAGGTCAGACCATCGGCGGAAACCTCCTCGCTCTCCACCATCTGCCGGCGCGGGGTGAAGCTGTTGTCGATGCCGTACAGCGTGTCCCACACCAGCATCGAGGCGTTGCGAACGACGAACTGCGTTCCCCAGATCGGGTCGAAGTTGGCGAGGTTTGCCTGGGGGACGAACCGGAGGACGCGGGCGGCACCCTGCGCAATCGCAGGCGCCGGCAATCCGGTCGCCGCTCCAGCCGTCAACGCTGCCGCTGCTTTGAGAACGCTGCGACGCTTCATCATCCGGTCCCTTGCCCGCCTGTCCCAAAAGAACCACCGGCCTGCGCGACCGCGAAGGCCTCCCTGCCGCCATCCCGTTGATCCACGTGCCGGGTGGCATTCGTTGCGAGGCAGAGTAGCGCCCCGTTTCGGCCGTCGCCAAGGGGCAACTGCAGCCGCGCGCTCGATCAGGCGCGACGCACGTTCCAGAACACGGGAATGCCAAAGGGCTGCATCACGCCACTGATGCTGCGCCGGTGCGCGAGCGGCTGGAAGAACTGACCGAGCGGAATATAGGGCACCTCGTCCAACACCGTTTTCTGGATCTCGGCGGCGATCCGCTTCTGTGCCTCGAGATCGGGCGCCTCGAACCAAGCTTCACGGAGCTCTTCGATGCGCGGGATGTCCGGCCAGCCGGGCCAAGCCTGCGCGCCGGAGCCGCGCATGGCGTGATGCCCGGCCGGGTTGATGTGATCGAGCCCGGCCCAGTTCGTGCAGAAGATGTTCCAGCCACCGCGATCGATCGGCTCGCGCGAGGCGCGCCTCTGCACCACCGTGCCCCAGTCCATGGCCTGATAGTCGACGTTCAGGCCGAGGCGGCGCAACAGGTCGCCCGTCACCTGGCTCAGCGCGACGAGGGAAGCGATGTCGGTGGTCGCGAGCAGCACAATGCGCTCGCCGTTGTAGCCGCTCTCGCGGATCAATCGGCGCGCTTCGTTCAGGTCGCCCTTTATGAGATCGAGCCCGACATCGGTCGCGAGCGGCGTGCCGGGCGTGAACACGCCAACGCCGGTCTTCCAGTATTTCGGATCGGCTCCCATCACCGCTGCCATGTAGTCTGCCTGGTTCACCGCGCGCAGAAGCCCCTGGCGGAACAGCTTGTTGTTCGTCGGCGCAGTGAGGAAGTTCGGCCGCAGGATGGAGATCGAGCCGAGCGGGTCGGGCGTGAAGATGTTGACGTTGCGGTTGCGCGACAGGATCGGGATGTGATCAGCGGTGAGGTTCTCCCACCAATCGACCTCGCCGGATTGGATGGCCGCGGCCGCGGTCGCGAAATCAGGGATGATGTGCCACTCGATGCGGTCGAAATGCACCACCTTTGGCCCTGCGGTGCCCGAGGTCGCGCCAGACGCGCGCGGCTGGTAGCCGGCGAACCGCTCATAGACCACGCGCGACCCGGCGACAAACTCGTCGCGCTTGAAGGTGAAAGGCCCGGAGCCGATGATCTGTTCCGGCCGGATCTGGGTGAAAGCATCCGTCGCCGCGACCCGTTCGGGCATAATGAAACAGACGTTCGAAGGCGGTTTCGCCAGAGCATCGAGCATCAGGCCGAAGGCCCGCTTCAGGCGGATGCGAAAGCGCCGATCGTCGATCGCCGCCATCTCGTCGGTGAGTGCGGCAAGCCGGGCACCCATCGCGTCGCGCTTGGCCCAGCGCGCGATGGAGGCGACGCAGTCGCGCGCCCGCACCGGCTCGCCGTCGTGGAAGCGCAGCCCCTCGCGCAGCGTGAAGGTCCAGAGCTTGCCGTCGTTCTCGACCGTGTGCCCCTCCACCATCTGGGGCTGCGGGCGATACTGTTCGTCGAGGCCGTAGAGCGTGTCCCAAACGAGGAAACCGTGGTTGCGGCTGACATAGGCCGTCGTCCAGACCGGGTCGACGACCGTGAGGTTGGCGTGCGGGATGAACTTCAGCGCGCGCGCACCTTGCGCACGCGCCAGAGAGGGGGCGGCAAGGGTGGCGGCCGCTGCGCTGAGAAAGGTGCGACGCTTCATCGTCCGGTCTCCCGTCGGGACGGTTGCGCTCCACGCCAGAGCATGACGCGGCCAAGCCGTCCCGTCTATGGCGGAAAGTGACCAAACGAGATCTTGGGCTGATCTTCCGTCTCGATCCAGACCGCCTTAGGCCGAGTGTAGGCCGCCAGCGCCTCGCGCCCCGATGATCGACCGTGGCCCGAGGCGGCGAAACCGCCGAAGGGCACCGAGACATGGATGGTGCGGTAGCCGTTCACCCACACGGTGCCTGCGCGCAAAGCCGGCGCAACCCGATGCGCGCGCGAAACGTCCTGCGTCCACACACCCGCGGCAAGGCCGAAGCGCGTGCCGTTGGCGATCGCGATCGCCTCCGCCTCGTCGGCGAAGGCGAGCACCGCAAGCACGGGGCCGAACACCTCCTGCTGCGCGACCTCGGCCTGCACCGAAGCGGGAGCAAGAATGGTCGGCGCGAGCCAGAACCCGCCCCCCGGCAGGTCGGACGGAGCCGACCCGCCGCAGAGCAGGCGCCCGCCCTCCGCCAAAGCCTGCGCCACCATGCCGCGCACCCTGGCGTACTGGCGCGCGTTGGCGATCGGACCCATCTCGGTTGCCGGGTCGAGAGGGGCGCCGACGACGATTCGGGCCGCCCCGCCGACCAGGTCGGCGAGGAACCGCTCGAGGATCCTGTCCTGAACAAGGAGCCTCGAGCCCGCCACGCAAGACTGCCCGCAGCCGGCGAAGATCGCGGCCTGAGCGCCACGCACCGCCGCCTCCTGGTCGCAGTCGGCGAAGACGATGTTGGCACTCTTGCCGCCGAGTTCGAGCAGCACGGGAATGCCGCGCTTTGCGCAGGCAAGCGACACCGCAGCCCCACCTTCTGCTCCGCCGACATAGGTCGCCATGGCGACGCTCTCCTGAGCCAGCAGCGCCTGCGCTGTCGTAGCACCCGCTCCCGGCACGACCGTCAGCACGCCGGGGGGCAGACCGGCCCGTTCCGCTAGTGCCGCGAACGCAAGCGAGGTGAGAGGCGAAAGTTCCGAGGGCTTGAGGATACAGACATTGCCAGCGGCAAGAATGGGCGCGACGTTCCAGCCGGCGGTGAAGAGCGGGGCGTTCCAAGGCGTGATCGCGACCACAACGCCCTGCGGCTCGTGGGTGACGAGAACCCGATGCGAGGTCGGAACGGGCACCACCCGCCCTTCGAGCTTGTCCGCCCAGCCCGCCCAGTAGCGCAGCATGTCGGCAACCGCCGCCACCTCGCGCCGGCAATCGCGGATCGGCTTGCCGCTCGCCGCCGCCTCGAGTTCGGCGAGCGCCTCTCCCGCCGCCGCCACGGCCTCGCCCCACGCCCACAGCAGACGCCCGCGCGCCGCAGCCGTCAGCCGCGACCAGACGCGGAACCCCGCCTCCGCCGCCCGTACGGCCTCGGCGGCGAGACGCGCTCCGGCATCGCGGTAGCGCAGGATCTCCTCGCCGGTCGCAGGGTCGACCAGCGCAATCTCCTCACCCTCTCCAGAAGCGAGCGACGCCGCAATCCAAGCGCCGGGAACAGCCCCCTCGCCCATAAGCTCCCGCCAGCGCGCGCGGGCGATGGCGCGCGAGGATTGCGCAGGGGCGGACTTACGCATCCGCGAGCTCCGCCATCACTGCGGCGGCGACGCGATTGAACTCGGCCACATCGGGTACGCCGCTCGCCTGCCAGCGCCGCGCCGCCTGAAGCACCAGACCCTCGCCAAGGCCGACCTCAGCCGCAAGGGCAACCGCCAGTTGCAAGTCCTTGCGCATCAGCCCGGCGGTGAAACCGGAACCGAACCGGCCCGAGAGGATCCAGCGGGGCAGGTTCACTTCCGTCGCCGCCGAACGCCCCGAGGCGCCGTTGATCGCCTCCAGCGCACGCGCGGGCTCGACCCCGGCGCGACGCGCGAGCGCCATCACCTCCGCCGCCGCGATCAGGTTCGCACCCAGGAGGAGGTTGTTGGCGAGCTTGGCGACCGCGCCCGCCCCGGGCCCCCCGACATGGACGATGCGCGCGGCGAGATCCGCGAGCACCGGGCGGGCGACGGCCAGCGCCTCCGCCTCGCCGCCCGCCATCACCAGAAGCCTTCCCTCCGCAGCGCCGGCAGGGCCGCCGGAGACGGGGGCGTCGATCCAGCCGAGGCCCAAAGCGGCGAACCGAGGGGCAAGCGCGCGCGGTGTCGCCGGCGCGACCGTGGAGGTGTCCACCACCACCCCGCCCGCGCGCACGCCGGCAGTCTGCAGCCGCTCCGCCACCGCCCGCACCGCCAAATCGTCCGGCAGCGAGAGCAGGACAACCTCCGCCCCCAGGGCAGCCTCCTCGGTCAACAAGATCCCCGCGGCGTGCGCCTCGTCGCGCCTGCCGACCGCGGTGTCCCAGCCCCGCACCGCGTGCCCGCGCTCGGCAAGCCGGCGTGCCATGGCAAGCCCCATCCGGCCGAGGCCGATCACCGCGACATCCATCGTTCCCTCACAGGCACAAACCGCCGTCCACGCCGATCACCTGGCCGGTGACGTAGGAGGCCTCGCGCGACAAAAGGAAGGCGATCACCGCCGCCACCTCATCGGGTTCGCCCTTGCGGCCCATCGGGATCTCGAGTTCCACCGGCTGGCCCGGCGGCAAGGCGGAGGGGACGCGCTGGTCTTTGCGGATGAAGCCTGGAACCACCGCGTTCGCGGTTGCCCCGCGCGGGGCAAGGGCGACAGCGAGCGAGCGCACCAGCGCCTCGAGAGCGGACTTTGCGGCAGCGGAGGCCGGGAATTGCGGCAGGCGCGGCCGCAACGCGTGCGCAACGAAGGACCCGACCGCGACCACTCGCCCGCCTTCGCCGAGATGGGGCAGCGCCGCCTCGGCCATGGCGGCGAAAGCGCGCGCGATCGGGGCGAAGGAGGCATCGAGGCGAGCGGGCTCGAACGACCCCCAAGGGGTCGGGTCGGCGAAGCCTGCGTTGGAGACGATGCCATCGAGCCGGCCGAAACGGTCGCGACAGGCGCGGATCAGCCCGGGTGCGACGGCGGGGTCGGCGAGGTCCCCCAGAGTGGTGTCGACCAGCGCGCCCGCCGTCCCGGCCGCGGCGGCAACCCTCTGAAGGCGATCCGCACTGGCTCGCGTGTGCAGGAAAAGGGCGACACCCGGGCGGGCAAGGCGGACCGCGGTCGCCGCCCCGATGCCGCTCGCCGCCCCGGTGATCACGATCGCGCGCTCGACCATCGCGGGGGAAGCTAGGCCGGAACGGAGGACGGTGGTAGCGGGGCAGACGCGATGGCGTGATCGTCGCCCCTGGTTCCGTTGAGCGACCGCCCTGCTATAGGGCGGCGGTCGTCGGAGGTCGGTCGATGTTTAGCGTCGTTCAGGTGTCGGACAGCCACGTCTCGCTGCGCATACCCCGCTTCAACGCGAACTGGGAGGCCGCGGTGGCCGCGGTGAACCGCCTCTCTCCCGATCTCGTCGTGCACACGGGCGATGCAACTCTGGATGGTGCGGATTCGGAGGAGGACTGCGCCTTCGCTGCCCGCAGCCTCGCCGCACTTTCGGCTCCTGTCCGGATCGTGCCCGGCAATCACGACGTGGGCGACGCGGCCTCGCGCAGCCAGCCCGCGACCCGGGATCGCGTGGCGCGGTTCGAGCGCCATCTCGGCCCAGCCCTCTGGACGGAGGACCGGCCAGGGTGGCGGCTGATCGGGCTGAATAGCCAAGCCTTGGGGGCTGGAGAGGGGCTCGATCACGCCGTGGCGGATGCCATCGCGGAGGCTTTGCAAAGCCTCGGCGACCGCCGGATGGCGGTGTTCCTGCACAAGCCGGCACTGATCGAGGCGCTGGAGGAAAGCGAGGTCGGCTACTGGGCGGTGCCGCCCGCAGCGCGCGGCCCCCTCGCCGCCCTGCTCACCCACCCCGCGCTGCGCCTTGTCGCCTCGGGGCATCTGCACGTGGCGCGGCTTGCGGCATACGGCTCCGCCATCCTCGCCTGGTGCCCGGCGACGGGGTTTTTGGTCGGCGAAAGACTGCTGCCCGACGCACGCGGTGCGGCCCGCCAGCTCGGCCTGATGCGCCATGTGTTCCGCGAGGATCGGGTCGAGACGGAGATCCTTGACATTCCGGAGGCGGAACCGATCGAAATCGATTCCTTCGTCGACGAGATCTATCCACCGGAAAAGGGCTGAGGTGCGCGTGACGTCGACCCCGCCCTCGCCCGCCGCGCCATCACGCAGCATCGCCGGCCCGCTACCGCTGGCGGCACAGGTTCTGCGCTTCGGCGTCATCGGCAGCCTCGGCTTCCTGGTTGATACCGCCACCGTATACGCGGCGCATTTCCGCTTGGGCCTCGGGCTTTATGTCGCCGGCGTGCTCGGCTTCCTGGTCGCTGCCAGCTTCACCTGGGCGCTGAACCGGCGCTTCACCTTCCCCGAGGCGCGAGGAGAGGCGCGCGGGCGGCAATGGGCACGCTTCGTCGCCACGCAGACGTTCGGATTTCTGGTCAACCGCGGCACTTATACCGGGCTGGTCGCCTTCGTTACTGTCGCGCGTGAACACCCCGTCCTTGCCGTCGCTGCAGGATCGCTTGCCGGCATGGCGCTGAACTTCCTCACCGCCCGCACCATCGCCTTCCGCGCGGGGCGCGCATGACGGCCTCCCTCTCGCGCCTCGCAAGCGAGGTCGCGGCTGCGCCGCGCATCGCTGTCCTCATTCCCTGTTTCAACGAGGCAGCGGCGATCGCAACCGTGGTGCGGGACTTCCGGGCCGTTCTGCCGAGCGCGACCATCTTTGTCTACGACAACAACTCGACGGACGGCACCGCGGAGGTCGCCCGTGCCGCCGGGGCGATGGTGCGCCGCGAGCCGCTGCAGGGCAAAGGTAACGTGATCCGCCGCATGTTCGCAGACATCGAGGCGGACTTCTACGTGCTGGTCGACGGCGACGCCACCTACGACGCCGCGGCCGCCCCTGCGATGCTCGAACGCGCGCGCCAGGAAGGCCTCGACATGGTCACGGGCGTGCGGATGGCCGAAGGTGGGGGCGCCTATCGTCGCGGCCACCGATTCGGCAACCGCCTGCTCACTGGCCTGGTGGCGGTCGTGTTCGGCAACCGCGTCAGCGACATGCTGTCCGGCTACCGCGTTTTCTCGCGCCGCTTCGTCAAGAGCTTTCCCGCGCTTGCCTCGGGTTTCGAGACGGAGACGGAGTTCACCGTGCACGCTCTCGAGCTCGCGATGCCGATCGGCGAGCTCCCGGTGCACTACCGCGAACGCCCGGTTGGCACAGCGAGCAAGCTGAACACGATCCGCGATGGCCTGCGCATCCTGCGCACCATCGTCCAGCTCGTGAAGGAGGAGCGCCCCCTTCCCTTCTTCTCAATCGCCGCCGGCCTTCTGTTCCTGTTCGGGGTTCTGCTCTTCTGGCCTGTGCTCCTGACCTACCTGGAGACGGGGCTGGTGCCACGGCTGCCCACCGCCATCCTCTCCTTTGGCCTCGTGCTTCTGTCCTTCCTCTCGCTCGCCTGTGGGCTGATTCTCGACACGGTCACGCGCGGGCGTCGGGAGGCGAAGCGCATCGCCTATCTCGCCATCCCGGGCCCGCTCGCCTCAGCGTGGGCGCGCGATGCGTAACCGTCCGGGTTCGCCCGCCGCCAAGCCCAGGCATGCGCGATGATGGTGTCGAGATCGGGATAGCGCGGCCTCCAGCCCAGTTCGCGTCGAATTCGTTCCGACGAGGCGACGAGCACGGGCGGATCACCCGGGCGGCGAGGCCCGATCACGTGCGGAACTGGCCGCCCGGTGACCCGTTCTGCTGCCGTAATAACCTCGCGCACCGAGTGGCCCTGACCATTGCCGAGATTGTAGCGCACGCTCTGTTCGCGGATCGCTTCCAGGGCGAGCAGATGGGCAGTGGCGAGATCCACCACGTGGATGTAGTCGCGAATGCAGGTGCCGTCAGGGGTGTCGTAATCGTCGCCGAACACCGTGAGCGGCGGGCGGCGACCCGCCACCGCATCGAGCACGAGGGGAATGAGGTGCGTTTCCGGCCGGTGGTCCTCGCCGAGCCTGCCTTCTGGGTCGGCGCCGGCGGCATTGAAGTAGCGAAGCGAGGCCGATTTCAACCCATGGATCCGCTCCGCCCAGACGAGCGCGCGCTCGAGCCACGCCTTGCTCTCGCCGTAGGGCGAACCGGGGTCTATCGGCTCGTCCTCGTCGATCGGGACTCGCCTGGGGTTGCCGAACAGCGCCGCAGTGGAAGACAAAACGAACCGCGTCACGCCGTGCACCACCGTGGCCTCGATCAGCGCGAGCCCGACACGTGCGTTCTCGACGAGGTAGCGATAGGGCTCGCGCATGGACTCGCCGACGAGCGAGAGGGCGGCGAAGTGCAAAACGCCGTCGATCGGGCCCAGGGCGAAGGCGCGCGCGAGGGCCTCTGGGTCGTCCGCCCGGCCGCGCACCAGCACGGCGCCTTCGGGAACGGCGGCGGCGTGGCCGGTGGAGAGATCATCGAGCACAATCACTCGATCTCCGCGCGCGAGCAAAGCGAGAACGCAATGGGAGCCGACGAAGCCGGCACCGCCGGTGACCAGGAACGTTTCTGCCATGGTGGGTCGGTTCGCTTTCGTTGCGAAGATGGCTCACTACCGCTGCTGCGAGCCGGTGTCGAAGTTCACGACGGGGCGCAACCGGCGACAGAGCCCGCTCCCCTCGCGACCGGCCTGCCGACGGCGCCGACGCGCCCAGGCGCGTGCGCACCGGGGCAGCGAATATCGATCACCCTCCGGCAGCGCCTCTGCCGCACGGGCCGGCACCGGAATGGTTGCGGCACAGCGTGCGACCGGGACGCACCGCCGCGACAGGGTCGCGCGGCCAAGGTGGGGCTCCGTCATGTGACCGCCACCGTGCGACGCGCCTCACGCCGCGGCAAGAGTGCCGACCCTCGCAGCAGCCTGCCTCTCCTTTGGGCAGGGGGGCGGCGTGCCGCGCGGTTCGGCGCGCCCCCTCGCGCGCATGACCGTTGCATCCCATTTGCATAGTGCGAAACGCTCGGCTCGGCGCGAACGACCGGCGCGGGACCCCAGCGGGAACGGGAGACGAAGCAATGACCATGATGAAGTGGCGGATCGATCGGCGACGTGCCCTCGGCCTCATCGGCGGCGCCGCCTTGGTTCCGGTGCCGAATGCGCGTGTCAATGCCCAAATGCTCGACAAGGTGTCGTTCCAAACCAACTGGCGAGCCCAAGCCGAGCACGGCGGCTACTACCAGGCGGTCGCAGCCGGCATCTATCGCCGCTACGGCATCGACTGCGACCTGCGCATGGGCGGGCCGCAGCAAAATCCCGGCCAGCTCCTGCTTGCCGGACGAGTCGACATGATCATGTCCGGCGGCTTTTCGGCCCTCAACTACGTGCGCGAGGGCCTGCCCTTCCTCTGCATCGCCGCCATCATGCAAAAGGATCCCCAGGTCCTGATGACGCACGAGGGCAACGGCATCAACAGCTTCGAGGACATGCGCGGGCGGCCGATCCTGGTCGGTGCGGTCGGGCGGGTGACCTACTGGCCTTTCCTGCGCGCCAAATTCGGGTTCACCGATGACCAGATCCGCCCCTACACTTTCAATCTGGCGCCCTTCCTGCAGGACAGGATGGCCATCCAGCAGGGCTTCCTCTCTTCAGAACCCTATGCCGCCAAGCAGGCTGGGGCACAACCGAAGGTTTTCCTGATCGCCGATGCCGGCTTCGAGAACTACCAGACCACAATTGACGTCTCGCGGCGGATGATCAGCGAGAAGCGGGATCTTGTGCAGCGCTTCGTCAACGCGACCATCGAGGGCTGGTCGCAGTACATTCGGCGGCAGGACATCGAGGCGGCGAATCGCCTCATCATGCGGGACAATCCGGAGATGACGCAGGACAAGATCGACTACGCGATCGATGCGATGAACCGCCACGGCATCGTCATCTCCGGCGACGCCGAACGGCTGGGCATCGGGGCGATGACGGACGAACGCTGGGAGCGTTTCTACACCACGGTAGCGAACGCCGGCATCTATCCGCAGGGGATGGCATTCCGAAACGCCTACACGCTCGAGTTCGTCAACAAGCGGGTCGGGCTCTGACCACGACGACGACAACGGCTGCGGCCGAGTGGGCGGCGCAGACGCCCCGTCCACTCGTTCGTCTGCGCGGGGTGGAGAAGCGCTTCACGAACGGCACGCTCGCGCTTCGCGGTGTTGATCTCGACATCGGCCGCGGCGATTTCCTCTCCCTTTTGGGCCCCTCGGGGTGCGGAAAATCCACCCTGCTGCGGATCCTGGCCGGCTTGATCGAACCGTCCGCGGGTTCGCTCGATTGGCCGACGGCCGTGCACGACGCGCGCGGAGCGGCGCAGCCGAAGCTCGGCTTCGTCTTCCAGGAGCCGACCCTGATGCCGTGGGCGACGGCGCTTGCCAACGTCGCTCTTCCCTTGCGCCTCGAGGGCATGGCGCGGTCGGAGCGTGAGCACCGCGCGGCCACCGCCCTGGCCAGAGTCGGGCTTGCCGGTTTCGAGACGGCCTATCCGCGTGCGCTGTCGGGGGGCATGAAGATGCGTGTCTCCATCGCGCGCGCCCTCGTCACCAGCCCCGACATCCTGCTGATGGACGAGCCTTTCGCCGCGCTCGATGAGATCACCCGCTTCCGCCTCAACAACGACCTTCTCTCCATCTGGCAGGAGGCCGGCTTCACCGTGGTCTTCGTCACTCACTCCGTCTTCGAGAGCGTCTATCTCTCCGAACGTGTCGTTGTAATGGCCGCGCGTCCCGGGCGTGTTGTGCGCGAGATCGCGATCGAGGCACCCTACCCGCGCGACGAGGCCTTCCGCACCTCGGCCGACTATGCTGCCCTCTGCCGCACGGTCAGCCAGAGCCTCGGCGAGGCGATCGCGGCATGAGCGAGGCGATCGCGCTGCCTCGGCTTGAGGAGGAGGCTCAGCCGCGCCCGGCTGTGCGGCGCATCGTCGGCCTGCCGCGCGATGCCTGGCCGCGCATCCTGATGCCGCTGATCATCGGCATCGTCTCTCTGGCAGCCTGGGAGGCTGCGGTGAGGGTGAACGAAGTGCCGCCCTGGATCGTGCCCGCACCCTCCGTGATCTGGGCGACGCTGCTGCGCGATTGGCACACGCTCTCCGTCTCGCTCTGGATCACGCTGCAGATCACCTTCGCTGCGCTTGCTGTCGCCGCCGGGCTTGGCCTTGTGCTCGCCATCCTGTTCGCGCAGTCGAAATGGATCGAACTCAGCCTCTTTCCCTACGCGGTCGTGCTGCAGGTCACCCCGATCGTCGCCATCGCGCCCTTGATCATCATCTGGGTGGATGACGTTCGGCTCGCTCTTCTCATCTGCGCCTGGATCGTCGCCTTTTTCCCGATCCTCTCGAACACCACGCTCGGGCTGAATTCGGCCGATCACAACCTGCGCGACCTGTTCCGTCTCCATCGCGCCTCGCGTCTGCAGGAACTGCTGTTTCTGCGCCTGCCAGCGGCAATGCCGCTGTTCCTTGCGGGACTTCGCATCTCGGGCGGGCTTGCACTGATCGGCGCCATCGTCGCCGAGTTCGTCGCCGGCACCGGTGGGCGAGCCTCGGGCCTCGCTTACCGCATTCTCGAGTCCGGCTACCAGTTGCAGATCCCGCGCATGTTCGCCGCCCTGTTTCTCATCTGCATGACGGGCATCGCGATCTTCCTCGTCCTTGGTCTCGTCCAGCACCTTGTGCTCCGGCACTGGCACGAGAGCGCTATCCGCCGTGAAGGCTGACCCGCGATGACCTGGTGTGCCCTGCCCCACGGCGGGTCCTATTGGCTGCGCGACGTGCGCCTCCCGGGCGATCCGCCAGAGAGGCTTGTCCGCGCCGATCTGCGCATCGAGGCGGGCCGCATCGCCGCGATCGAACCACCCGGAACCGCGGCGGACGGCCCCTCGGCCGATGGTGGGATGGTGCTGCCGTGCTTCGTCGATGTGCACACGCATCTCGACAAGGGTCACATCTGGCCGCGCTGCCCCAATCCTGACGGCACCTTCATGGGCGCGATCACGGCGGTGTCGAACGATCGCGCGGCGAATTGGTCCGAAGAGGACACGCGCGCGCGCTTCGAGTTCGGCCTGCGCTGCGCCTATGCCCACGGCACGGCGGCGATCCGCACACATCTCGACACCTACCTGCCGCACGGCCGCGCCACCTGGCGCGTGTTCGCGGAACTGCGCGATGCCTGGGCGGGCAAGATCGACCTCCAAGCGTCGTCGATCTGCCCGATCGACCGTCTCGCCGGAGAGGAGGGGGCGGCACTCGCCGATCTCGTCGCCCACCACGGCGGCGTGCTTGGCTTCGTCACCCGCTTCACCGGGCAGGGACGCGACGCCATCCCGCCCGGCTTCCAGGATTTGCTCGATCGCGCCTTCCAGCTGGCCGAGGAGCGCGGGCTTGATCTCGACCTGCATGTCGACGAGGGGGCGGAGACGGCCGCCGCCACCTTGCCGGTCATCGCGCGCACAGCGATCCGGCGCGGCTTCCGGGGCAGGATCCAAGTCGGGCACATCTGCTCGCTCAGCCTGCAGCCCGATGCAGTGATGGATGAGACCATCCGCCTCGTGCGCGATGCCGGCATTGCGGTGGTGTCCTTGCCGATGTGCAACATGTACCTGCAGGACCGCGCGCCCGGTCGCACCCCGCGCTGGCGAGGGGTGACGCTGCTGCACGAGCTTGCTGCCGCCGGCGTTCCCGTCTCCGTCGCTTCAGACAACTGCCGCGATCCGTTCTACGCCTATGGCGATCACGACATGCTGGAGGTGTTCCAGTCCGCTGTACGAATCGCGCAGCTCGACTCGCCGCTCGGCCGCTGGCCAGACGCGGTGAGCGGCACACCGGCCGCGGTGATGGGGCTTGCCGGGCGCGGTCGGCTTCGCCCCGGCGCGCCGGCGGATGTCGTGCTGTTCCGCGCCCGCTTCTGGCATGAACTCCTCGCCCGCCGCCATGCCGACCGCATCGTCATCCGCGGCGGACGGGCCATCGACACCACGTTACCGGACTATCGCGAGCTTGATGCGCTCGTCGGCCTCACCAGCGGCTGAAATGCGCCGCCACACGGTTTCGGAACGCCTCGCACTCAGCGCGCGTGCGCTGATCCATGCGCGTCAGCGACAACCAATCCAGCGTGCAGCCGCGCGCGCAGAGGCGTCGTATGCCGCGCCCGATGAGCTTGCGGTCCGGGCTGCCAATCGCAAACAGCAGCCAGCGCGGGCTGCCATAGGTCGTCACCACGGCGAGCCGGCGGATGTTGGGAAGTCCGGGCCTGATGGCGCCGGGGCCAAAGGTGAACGCCACACCCGGCACCCACACGCGGTCGAACCAACCCTTCAGCATCGCCGGCATGCCGTACCACCAGGTGGGGTGGACGAGCACCAGCGCCTCCGCCGCGCGCAGCCGCGCGACGTGATCCTCGATGCCGCCGAGGTTGTCGCCCTCGTTGTGGTAACGGGCGCGTTCCTCGGCGGACAGCACGGGGTCGAACCCCTCGGCGTGGAGATCGAGCAGATCCACCGCATGGCCCCGACTGTCGAGACCGCTCACCACGGCGTCGCGCAGGGCGGCGCAGAAACTGTCCACGCGCGGATGACAGTAGACGACCAGAACGCGCATCGTTCCTTCCCGAAACCCAACCCTGCAGCGGAGATGCAGCGATGATGCCAGCCGCCGCCATCGCCAAGAGCCCCGAGACCTACCGTGCCTTCAAGATCAAGCCCCAGGACACGAACTGGTTCATCCCGCTGCTCGACCCGGTGGCGGATGGCGTCTCTTTCACCTGGGTTGTGGAGGTGTTCGGGCCAGGCGGCGCCACACCACCGAACACGCACGAGGCCGCGGAGGAGGCGTTCATAGTGCTGCGCGGGCGCGGCGTGGCGCACGTCGCGGGCCAGGCCATTTCCCTCTCACCCGGCGCTTGCTTCGTCGTCCGCGCAGGAGAGGAGCACATCGTCGAGAACCCAGGCCCCGATCGCCTTTATTGCCTCACCGTCATGACCCCCGATGAAGGCTTCGCCGCGCTCATCCGCAACGGCACGCCCTGGCCAATGGACGAAGAGGATCAGGCAGTGGTGAGAGGCCTCGCGGCGCGAGGCTGATGCGCGTTCTGTTCATCACCGCCCACCCGGTCGAGACCTCGTTCAATGCCGCCGTGCACGCCGCCGCCCTACGTGCCTTGCGCGAGGCCGGCCACGAGGTCGATCACTGCGACCTCTACGCCGAAGGGTTCGACCCCGTGCTCTCGCGCGAGGCGAGGCTCGTCTACCACGACCCCGCGCGCAATCGTGCCGGCGTGGAAGGCTACGTGGCGCGGCTGCGGGCTGCCGAAGCGCTGGTTTTGGGCTTTCCCGTCTGGTGCTTCAATGTCCCGGCCATCCTGAAGGGTTGGTTCGATCGGCTGATCCTGCCCGGGGTGGCGTTCGAACTCGAGGGCGGGAAGGTCAGGCCCACCTTGCGCCACATCAGGGCCGTTGCCGGCATCGCCACCTACGGTCGTCCGCGCTACATGGCGTGGTGGATCGGCGACCCTCCCAGGCGTATCGTGACGCGCTACTTGCGCTGGTTCGTCCGCCCCGGCGCGCCCATCACCTATCTCGCCCATTACCACATGAACGTCTCGACAGACGCCACGCGGGCGCGGTTCATCGCGCGGGTCGAACAGGTCATGCGGAGGTTTGGGACATGACGAGGCCTAAACCAACGTTCAGCGACCGCGGCTTAGCGGAGGCTGAAGCCCGCCGTGCCCGCGAGGCAGCCGCCTTGCGCGAAAACCTGCGCAAACGCAAGGCTCAAGCGCGCGCAAGGCAGCAAGAGCCCCCCTGCCCCGCTGCAGAGCAGCCGCGACGCGGCGACGAACCGGCCGAGGCTTGACTCGAAAGCCCCGGCGTGGCCGGTGCCACCGCCGCCCGCGCGGGAGCCTTGCCCATGCCTTTGATGCCCGACACCTGGATCCGCACCATGGCGCTCGAACACGGCATGATCGAGCCCTTCGTCGAGAAGCAGACGCGCGACGGGGTGATCTCCTACGGCCTCTCCTCCTACGGCTACGACGCGCGCGTCGGCCACGCGTTCAAGATCTTCACCAATGTCGATGCGGCGGTAGTCGACCCGAAGGCCTTCAACCCAGCCTCCTTCGTCGACCGCACGACGGATGTCTGCATCATCCCGCCCAACTCATTCGCACTTGCCCACACCGTCGAGTATTTCCGAATCCCGCGCGAAGTCCTCGTCATTTGTCTCGGCAAGTCGACCTATGCGCGCTGCGGAATCATTGTGAATGTGACACCCCTTGAACCGGAATGGGAGGGGCAGGTGACAATCGAGATCAGCAACACCACGCCCTTGCCCGCCCGGATCTACGCTGGCGAAGGTATCTGCCAGTTCCTGTTCCTCAAGGGCGAGTCGCCGTGCGAAACCTCGTATGCCGATCGGGCAGGGAAATACATGCGCCAGCGCGGCGTGGCCCTGCCGCGGCTGTGAGGCGACAGCGCACGCAGAAGGCGAGACCGAGGAGGGCGACACGGCGCGATGGACCGAATCAGGATCCGCGGCGGAACCCCGCTGGCCGGCATGATTGCAATCGGGGGGGCGAAGAACGCCGCCTTGCCGCTGATGGCCGCCGGCCTGCTAACGGATGAGCGTCTCGTGCTCCACAACGTGCCGCGTCTTGCCGACATCGACACGATGGCGCTCCTCCTCGCCACCCTCGGCGTGAGCGTGGAGCGGCGCGACAATGACGGCCGTCAGCTCGCCATTGGCGGCACCATCACCTGCACCGAGGCGCCCTACGACATCGTGCGTAAGATGCGCGCCTCCGTGCTCGTGCTCGGCCCTCTGGTCGCGCGCTGCGGCGAGGCGCGGGTGAGCCTGCCCGGCGGATGCGCGATCGGCACCCGCCCGATCGATCTGCACCTGAAGGGGCTTGAGCAGATGGGGGCAAGCATCACGCTGGAGGGCGGCTATGTGCACGCGCGGGCGCCGAAGGGGCTGAAGGGGGGGCGAATCGTCTTCCCCTTCGTCTCGGTGGGGGCCACCGAAAACCTGCTGATGGCGGCCACCCTGGCCGAAGGCGAGACCGTGCTCGCCAACGCCGCGCGCGAACCCGAGATTGAGGATCTCGCCCGCGCCCTCGTCGCCATGGGAGCACGGATCGACGGCATCGGCACTGACCGGCTGACCATCCAGGGCGTTGCCCGACTCCATGGCGCGACTCACACCATTATTCCCGACCGCATCGAGACCGGAACCTACGCCTGTGCGGCCGCCATAACGGGAGGCGAGGTCGTGCTCGCCAACGCCAAGCTCGATCATCTCGGCGCGGTGGTCCGCATCCTGCGCGAAGCAGGGGTTGAGATTAGCGAGGTCGAAGGCGGGCTGTCCGTCAAGCGGCTGAACGGCCTCCATGGGGTGGATGTGATGACCGAGCCTTATCCGGGGTTTCCCACCGACATGCAGGCGCAGTTCATGGCTCTGATGTGCGTTGCGGAAGGGGCGGCGATGGTGACCGAGACCATCTTCGAGAACCGCTTCATGCACGTTCCGGAACTGAACCGCATGGGGGCGCGGATCAACGTGCACGGCGCGTCGGCCATCATTCGCGGCGTGCCGGCCATGTCGGGCGCGCCGGTGATGGCGACCGACCTGCGCGCCTCAGTGAGCCTCGTCCTCGCTGGCCTCGCCGCGCGCGGCGAGACAATCGTCAACCGTGTCTATCATCTGGACCGCGGCTATGAGCGGATCGAACAGAAACTCGCTGCCTGCGGAGCAGAGATCGAGCGCATCCCGGGCTGAGAGCGCGCTTCCGCGGTGCGGACCTGGGCAGCCGGGGATAAAACGGCTGATCGCACGGGACCGCGACCTCGGGTGATGTCTTGCACGGCCACGCCCTTTGCCGCCCAGTCTTCGACCACATCTCCCGCACTGCGGGCGATCAGCCTCGGGGCGCTCTCTCCTCTCGGACGCGACGGAAACGGTCATCGTCCTTTGCGCCCACGCGGCCGCCCTGCTTCTCCCTCAGCTGGCCGAAGGTCTGCGACCTCCTCAGGAGCATGATCTGAACGACAAGTTTCCCGCCGGCCTCGGCTGAGGTCGCCTTGGCTGAAACGCAGCCGGCCGCCGTGGCTTAATGTCCTGGTCGCGTTCCTCGTGGGCTCAGCGGGGCTGCTGCTGGCGTGCACGGCGTCATCCGACGCGCCTGGCAAGGCGCGCCACTGCGGCGGCCGGGCGGCCGTGGCCAACGGTCTGCACGCCTGCATGGCCAGAGGGTTTGCCAACACCATCGCCAAGCGCATCGCGCGGTCGCGCTGACGGGGCTGGCCGCCCGCCCATCGCCGATGCTAACCCACGCGCCGTGAACCTGCATCTCCCCTCCGCCTCCCTGGGTTGCGCTGCTCCGCGCAACGACACCATCGTGCTCGCCTTGCCGAAGGGGCGAATCCTGGCCGACCTCGCCCCTCTCTTGGCTCGCGCGGGCGTTGAACCGGCGCCCGACTACCTCGACGAGGACAGTCGCCGCCTGCGCTTTCCCACCAACGACCCCGTTCTCGACGTGGTGCGCGTCCGCCCCTTCGATGTCGCCACGTTCGTTGCTTTCGGCGCGGCAGCCATCGGCGTGGTGGGCTCTGACGTGCTGATGGAGTTCGACTACCCGGAACTCTATGCCCCCCTTGATCTCGGTATCGCACGCTGTCGCCTCTCCATCGCCGCCCCCCGCGATGGCGTGATTGATGACCCATCGCGCTGGAGCCATGTGCGGATCGCCAGCAAATATCCGAACATCGCGCGCAGGCACTTCGCAGCCCGCGGTGTGCAGGCTGAGGTGATCGAACTGTCCGGCGCGATGGAGCTCGCTCCCTCGCTCGGGCTCTCACGCCTGATCCTCGATCTCGTTCAGACCGGTTCCACCCTGCGGGCGAACGGTCTCGTCGAGATCGAGCATGTCGCCGAGGTCTCGGCTCGACTCATCGTCAATCGCACGGCACTGAAGACACGGCCCGAAATGATCGGCGCCTGGATCGCGCGCTTCCGCGCCGCACTCGCCTGCCGATGAACGGCCCCCGACGCCTGGCGACAGCGGACCCTGGCTTCGAGACCGCATTCGCCGCCCTGCTCGCTGACCGTGACGAGCCGGTACCCGGCGTGGCAGAAGCAGTGCGCGCGATCATCGCCGCCGTGCGTGCGGAAGGCGATGCGGCGCTCATCCGGTATACGAAACAGTTCGATCGCATCTCGATCACGCCCGATCGTCTTGCGCTGAGCGATGCCGAGATCGCAGACGCCGTCTCCGCCGTTCCGGCTGACGTCGCTGCCGCGATCGACCTCGCTGCCAGCCGCATCGAGGCCTTCCATCGCGCCCAGATGCCGTCCGATCTCGCCACGCGCGACGCCGCCGGCGTGCATCTCGGGATGCGCTGGCGTCCGCTCGACTGCGTCGGGCTCTACGTGCCGGGCGGCAAGGCGGCCTACCCCTCTTCCGTGCTGATGAATGCGATTCCGGCGCGGGTGGCTGGGGTGGCGCGGATCGCTATGTGCGTGCCCTGTCCGGGCGGCGTGGTCAACACCACTGTCATCTGTGCGGCGCAGCGGGCCGGTGTGCGCGAAATCTATCGCGTCGGTGGAGCGCAGGCGATCGCCGCCCTTGCCTACGGCACGGAGAGCATCGCGCCGGTTGATCGGATCGTCGGGCCGGGCAACGCCTACGTGGCGGAGGCGAAACGGCAGGTGTTCGGCGCGGTGGGTATCGACTCGATCGCCGGCCCCTCGGAAGTGCTCGTCATCGCGGACGCGACCGCGCGCCCCGATTGGGTGGCGATCGATCTGCTTGCGCAGGCCGAGCATGACGAGGCCGCGCAGGCCGTGCTGGTCACGCCCGATGCCGGTTTGGCCGAA
>CALBEG010000105.1 GCA_937927455.1 uncultured Elioraea sp.
CGCCGTGTACGTCGCACCACCCGTCTTCGCCAAAACCTTGGTGATCGCAGCCGTCAACGACGTCTTGCCATGATCGACATGACCAATCGTGCCAATGTTGCAGTGCGGCTTCGTCCGCTCGAACTTCGCCTTCGCCATGGCGAGACCTCGTCGTGTTCCTTCAGGGGGATGGGTTCAGGGAAAGGGGATGGTGCAGGAGGGGCGGGGGTGGAGCGGGTGACGGGAATCGAACCCGCACAACCAGCTTGGAAGGCTGGGGCTCTACCATTGAGCTACACCCGCGATGCCGTCGTGCGCAGTCCCTCAGTCCGGTGTGGCGACGCCGTCCACCCTGTGGGCCGGTCCGCGTTGCGGAGGGCGGGATTGCGCCTGGTGGAGGGGGCTGGATTCGAACCAGCGTAGGCGTGCGCCAACGGATTTACAGTCCGTCCCCTTTAGCCACTCGGGCACCCCTCCCCACGCGACGCCGCACCGCGGCTCTCCGCAAGGTGGTCGGCCCGCGCGGGGCCGCGCGGGCCGCGGTGAGGTGGGACATTTCCCGCCCTCTGTCAACGTGTGCGCGCTCTCTTCCGTCCGGCCCTGGAACCATTCATGCTAATCGGGCAATGGTGAGGGGCGGTCGAGGGCAGCGGGGGGAGCGCCCTGTCGCAGGGCGCGGGCACGGCGCGTCGAGGCCGCCGGGGCAGCGGGAACGGTCTGCGCCCTCGTGGCTCTACGGCGTGCACGCCGTGGCCGCCGCACTCGCCAACCCCGCCCGTCGCCACCGCAGGCTGGTGGCAACCGAAGACGCCCTGCGGCGTCTGGCTCAAGCTTTGCCGGAGGGTCTGCCGCTTGAGCCCGAACGCGTGACGGCGGAAGCGATTTCCCGCCTCCTTCCGCCTGACGCGGTGCACCAGGGCCTCGCCCTGCTCGCCGACCCGCTGTCTCCTCCGCCGCTTGCGGAGGCGCTCGCCGCATCGGCAGGGCCTGTGATCGTGCTCGATCAGGTGACCGATCCGCGCAATGTCGGCGCCGTGCTGCGCTCAGCCGCCGCGTTTGGCGCGGCGGCAGTCATCGTTCAGGACCGCCATGCCCCGAGCGAGAGCGGGGCGATGGCGCGGGCCGCAGCCGGCGCTCTCGACCGCCTGCCTCTCCTGCGCGCGGTCAACCTCGCGCGCACGCTCGCCGCGCTCAAGGAAGCCGGGCTCTGGGTGGTCGGGCTTGAGGCGACGGCGGAGCGCACGCTCGCCTCGGCCGGGCTTGCGGACCGCCGCCTCGCCCTCGTGCTGGGGGCTGAGGATGAGGGGATGCGCCGGCTCACTCGTGAGGGGTGCGACCTCCTCCTTCGCTTGCCGCAAACACAGGCGGTGGAGAGCCTGAATGTTTCGGTGGCCGCTGCGGTGGCACTTTATACTGTGCAGGCGGCGCGCCTGGAGGCGCTGGCGGCGTGATGCAGGGCGGAGACGGTCGGGCCGAAGCCGCAGCGGGCGCGATTGCGGCGCAGCGTGCGGCGGACGGCTGGGTCTGTCCGCTCGATCCTGCCCTCGCGCCGCGCGACGCGGGTGAAGCCTATCGCATCCAGGCCGCCCTCGCGCGCCGGGCCGGCTGCTGGCCTCCGGCCGGGTTCAAGGTCGGCGCCACGGCGGCGACGATGCAGCTCCATCTCGGCATCCGCACCCCGGCCGCCGGCTATCTCGACCCGGCCAGCCTGCACCCTTCAGGGTGTGAGAGCGCGTTCGGAAGGTGGCGAAACCCCGGCGTGGAGGCCGAGATCGCGCTCAGGCTCGGCGCCGACCTGCCGGCGGGCGAACACCCGCAGGACCGCATCGCCGAAGCGGTGGCGGAGGTGTTTCCGGCGATCGAGATCGTCGAGAACCGGTACGAGGGCGGGGTGGCGATCGGCACACCGATGCTGATCGCGGACCGTTTTTTCCACGCCGCCGCCGTGCTGGGTCGGCCTGCACCAGGGTGGCCCGCCTCCCGCCTTGCCGGGCGCGATCTCGCTCTGGCGCGGGGGCGTCTTCTCATCGACGGGGTGGTGTTCGCCGAAGGCACGGGGGCTGATCTGCTCGGCCATCCGCTCGCCGTTTTGCGCTGGCTCGCCGCTTCGCCGGCGGCCGTGGCCTTCGGCGGCCTGCGCGCTGGCCAGGTGGTGCTGTGCGGCTCCGTCACTGTGCCCGCCTGGCTTTCGGGCCCGGCCGAGGTCGAGGTCGCCTTCGATTCCCTTGGCTCGGTCACCACCCGGTTCGTGCCATGAGCGAAGGCGGGACGGAGCGGGCCTTGCCGGAGCCAGAGCCTGGGCTTGCCGCGCCGCCTTCGCCGTTTGCCGACGAACCTTCGTTCCGGCTGGCCTTCCAGGACCCCGATTTCCTCCTGCGCGACGAACTTCGCGGCGTGCGGCTGATGCTTGAGCTCATGAAGGCCGACATCGCGCAGGACGAGGCGGGGATACGCTCCACCGTGGTGCTGTTCGGGTCTGCCCGCGTGGTGGATCGCGCCACCGCTGAAGCCCGGCTTTCTGCCGCACGGACGGACGCCGAACGCGCCCTCGCCGAACGCGCCCTGCGCCAGTCCGCCTGGTACGAGGAGGCACGGCGTTTTGCCCGCCTCGTCACGCTCGGGGGGCAGAAGCGCGGCATCTGCGACTTCGCCGTCATCACCGGCGGCGGCCCTGGCAT
>CALBEG010000106.1 GCA_937927455.1 uncultured Elioraea sp.
TCCCCTCGTTTCGCCTTCTCTATTACATGGACCGCACGCACGAACCCGACCTGACAGTGAAGGTAACGGGCTTTCAGTGGGCTTGGGAATACGAATACCTCGACGCTGACGGGCTGAAGTTTGAATCCTACATGCTGCCACCCGATCAGGCCGTCGAAGAGGGGAAGATACGTCTGCTGGATGTCGACGAGGAACTCGTTTTGCCGGTTGGCAAAAACATCCGGCTCCTGACCACAAGCCGGGACGTCATCCACTCCTTCTTCATCCCTTCGCTCGGGGTGCAAAAGTACAATATTCCGGGTCGCGTTCTGGAAACCTGGGTGCGCATCGACCGGCCGGGGGTGTATTACGGCCAGTGCAACCAGATCTGCGGCGTCAATCACGCCTTTATGCCGATTGCCGTGCGCGCCGTGCCCGAGGCCGAATTTACCGCCTGGCTCAAAGAAGCGCAGCGCCGCTTCGCCGCAACGCACCCCGCAACCCGCTACGCTGCCCGCGCGGCGGAAACGGAGGTCGCGGCAAACTGAGCCGAACGACCGGACAGACCAGCGAAATCGCTTCAGCGAAGATCAAGGACCCACCCGATGGCCACTGCACACACTGACGCCCATCACGACCACACGCCCGGCTTCGTCGCGCGCTGGCTGTTCAGCACGAACCACAAAGACATCGGCACGCTCTATTTGATCTTTTCTGTCATCGCCGCGCTGATCGGGGGGCTGATGTCGGTGCTGATGCGCATCGAGCTGCAGAACCCCGGCATGCAGATTTTCGCCGACGGCCAGCAGTGGAACGTCATCATCACTGCGCACGGGCTGATCATGGTGTTCTTCGTGGTGATGCCGGCGCTGATTGGTGGTTTCGGCAACTGGTTCGTGCCGATCATGATCGGCGCGCCCGACATGGCCTTCCCGCGCCTGAACAACATCTCGTTCTGGCTCCTCGTGCCGTCCTTCTTCCTTCTCCTCGGCTCAGCCTTCGTCGGCCAGGGTGCGGGGGTGGGGTGGACGATCTATCCGCCCTTGTCGCACTCCACCTTCCAGTCCGGCCCGGCGATGGACATGGCGATCTTCGCCCTCCACCTTGCCGGCGCATCGTCCATCCTCGGCGCGATCAACTTCATCACCACCATCCTCAACATGCGCGCGCCGGGCATGACCTTGCACAAAATGCCCCTCTTCGTGTGGGCGATGCTGGTGACCGCCTTCCTGCTGCTGCTCGCTGTTCCGGTGTTGGGTGGCGCGATCACCATGCTGCTCACCGACCGCAACTTCGGCACCGCCTTCTTCGACCCCGCTGGCGGTGGCGACCCCGTGCTGTTCCAGCACCTCTTCTGGTTCTTCGGCCACCCCGAAGTCTACATCATGATCCTGCCGGCCTTCGGCATCATCAGCCACGTCGTCTCCACCTTCAGCCGCAAGCCGGTGTTCGGCTACCTCGGCATGGCCTACGCGATGGTGGCCATCGGCGTGGTCGGCTTCGTGGTTTGGGCGCACCACATGTTCGTTTCGGGCATCGACGTCGACACGCGTGCCTACTTCATGGCGGCGACGATGATCATCGCCGTGCCGACGGGCATCAAGATCTTCTCCTGGATCGCCACCATGTGGGGCGGGTCGATCCGCTTCGAGGTGCCGATGCTTTGGGCCTTGGGCTTCATCTTCCTGTTCACCGTCGGAGGCGTCACCGGCATCGTGCTCTCCAACGCCGGAGTGAACACCGTTTTGCACAACACCTACTACGTGGTGGCGCACTTCCACTACGTGCTCTCGCTCGGCGCGGTGTTCGCGATCTTCTGCGGCTTCTACTACTGGATCGGCAAGATGTCCGGCCGGCAGTACGACGACCGGTTGGCGAGAATTCACTTCTGGACCACGTTCGTCGGCGCCAACCTCACCTTCTTCCCGATGCACTTCCTCGGGCTGCAGGGCATGCCGCGCCGCTACCCGGACTATCCGGATGCGTTCTGGATCTGGAACTTCGTCTCCTCGATCGGCTCTTACATCACCTTCGCCTCCACCCTCCTGTTCCTTGTCATCTGCTGGAAGCTCTTTTTCGCCACGAAGGAAAAGCTCGCTCCCAACTACTGGGGCGAGGGGGCGACCACGCTTGAGTGGACCCTCTCCTCTCCGCCGCCCTTCCACGCCTTCGAGGAACTGCCGCGGATCCGCTGAGGCGGGGCCCCTTCACTGGCGGCCTGATCGGGTCGGAGAAGGATGCGGACGGAAACGATGGCAACAATGCACGGCGGGGCGGGGGCGCTCACGCCCGACCTCGCCGGCAGCGAACCGCGCGACTGGCTGATCTTGCTCAAGCCGCGTGTCGTCCTCCTCGTCGCCTATACCGGTGTGGTGGGCCTCGTCATCGCACCCGAACCGATGCACCCCGTGCTCGGCGCGATCGCGCTGCTCGCCATCGCTCTGGGCGCAGGCGCCTCGGGAGCGCTGAACATGTGGTACGACCGCGACATCGACGCGGTGATGCGGCGCACCGCCGGTCGCCCTGTTCCGGCGGGTCGCATTGCACCGGCTGACGCCGCCGCCTTCGGCCTCGCCCTTGCGGTGTTCTCCGTCGTGCTGATCGGGCTCGCCGCCAACTGGCTCGCCGCCGCCATCCTCGCTTTCTCGATCTTCTTTTATGTCGTCGTCTACACGATGGGGCTGAAGCGGCGCACGGCGCAGAACATCGTCATCGGTGGGGCGGCTGGTGCCTTCCCGCCGGTGATTGGCTGGGCTGCAGCGACGGGGTCGGTCGACCTCGCGCCGCTTGTCCTGTTCCTCATCGTCTTCCTCTGGACGCCCCCGCACTTCTGGTCGCTTGCCTTGTTCGCACATGCCGACTATGCGCGCGCCGGCGTGCCGATGCTGCCCGTGGTTGCTGGGGCGCGCGCGACGCGGCGGCACATCGTGCTCTACACGGTGCTGCTGGTGCTCTCTTCGCTCGCACCCGTCGGGTTCGGCTTCGCGGGCCTGCTCTACAGCGTGGCTGCCGTTGTGCTGGGTGCGATCTTCCTGCGCCACGCCTGGGCGGTGCTGCACGACGCGCAGGACGAAACAGGCCGCAGCCTGTCGGGCGATGGCCCCGCGCGGGCGGCGTTCCGCTTCTCCATCACCTACCTGTTTGCGCTCTTCGGCGCCTTGGCGCTGGACCACGCGCTTGGAGGGATGGCATGGCTCATGCCGTGAGCGAGAGGCAGAACCAAGCCATGCCGCAGGTCGGGGAGCACGACCCGCAGGCGGTCGAGATTGTCGCTCATCTCACGCGCGGACAGTCTGAGGACCTCGCGCGCAAGCGGCGCATGCGCAACCGTGCGCTCGGTCTTGTTCTGGTCGGTCTCGTCGCCCTCTTCTTCGCCCTCAGCGTCAGCCGTCTCGCCGACGTCGGAGATCCGCAGAAATGGTCCCGTCCGGGCGCAATCGCACCGTCGCGCTGATCTGCGCTGGCATCGTCGCCACCATGGTGGGCGCAGCCTACGCCGCCGTGCCTCTGTACGACTGGTTCTGCCGCGTCACTGGCTTCGGCGGCACGCCGATGATCAACGCTGCCGTGCCGCAGGCGCGCGACTCCCGTACCATCCGTGTCGAGTTCGTGGGTTCGGTGAACGGGGATCTGCCCTGGCGGTTCCGCCCAGCCCAGCGTTCCGTCACCCTGCACGGCGCCGAGGAGGGGCTTGCCTTCTACGTCGCCCGCAACGAAGCCGACCGTCCCGTGACCGGCATCTCCACCTACAACGTGACACCCGAGAAGGCCGCGCGCTACTTCAACAAGATCGCCTGCTTCTGTTTCACCGAACAGACTCTGGAGCCCGGGCGTGAGGTCGACATGCCGCTCGCCTTCTGGGTCGACCCTGCGATCTTCGAGGATCCGAACACGCGCGACGTGCGCGTGATCACGGTGAACTACACCTTCTTCCGCTCACTCAACGATGCCGAACGTGCGGGCGCCTTGGCCTCCGCCGGGCCGCATGTCGGCGGCTTCACCCCCAACACGGCTCCGCCCGGCATTGGCGAGAGACGCCTGATCCGATGAGCGCGACCGTCCCTTTCCCGCTTCGCAAGGACATCTGCCGATGAGCGACCCGCACGCCCCCGCCGTCGAGCCCTCCGGCATCAGGCACCCCTATCACCTTGTCGATCCGTCCCCCTGGCCGATCGTCGGCGCGTTCGCCGGCGGCCTCCTGGCCTTCGGCGCGATCGAGTACATGCACTACAAGACCACGATCTTTCTCTGGCTCGGCCTCGTTGCCGTGCTCGCCACCATGGCGCTGTGGTGGCGCGACGTGGTGAAGGAGAGCCGCACGCCTGGCCTGCACACGCCTGTGGTGCGCCTCGGCCTGCGCTACGGCATGATGCTGTTCATCGCCTCCGAGGTGATGTTCTTCGTCGCCTTCTTCTGGGCCTATTTCCACTTCGCTCTGTTCCCCGAACACGTCGCGGGGGCGGAGAAGGCGATCTGGCCGCCGCAGGGTATCAAGACCTTCGACCCCTGGCACCTGCCCTTCCTGAATACGGTGATCCTGCTCCTCTCCGGCACCACCGTGACCTGGGCGCACCACGCTCTGCTCAAAGGCGATCGCAACGGGCTGATTGCCGGCTTGGCCCTCACCATCGCTTTGGGGCTGCTGTTCACCGCCGTGCAGGCCTACGAATACTGGTCGGCCCCGTTCGGTTTCCGCGAAGGTGTGTATCCGTCCGTGTTCTTCCTCGCGACTGGCTTCCACGGTTTCCACGTCATCGTCGGCACCCTCTTCCTCACCGTCTGCCTCGCCCGTGCCATCGCTGGCCACTTCACCCCCGAACGCCACTTCGGCTTCGAAGCGGCCGCGTGGTACTGGCACTTCGTCGATGTGGTCTGGCTGTTCCTGTTCGTCTCCATCTACTGGTGGGGGGCTGGCGAGATCGCGCATCATTGAGCGCGGACGAAAGCCGCACGGCAGGCAGGGGGCATCTCCCCCCTGCGCCGCTTTTCCGCGCTGCTCTCCTCGGCCGCTGCCCTGCCTGCGGCAAGGCTTCGGTGTTCGACGGCGTGCTCTCTGTCCGCCCAACCTGCCCGGCCTGCGGGCTTAATCTGCACGCGCACGACGCTGGCGACGGGCCAGCGGTCGCGGGCATTTTCGTGCTCGGTGTGATCATCGTCGTCGCCGCGCTGTGGGTCGAATTCGCTTTCGAACCGCTGCTGTGGCTGCATGCGGTGCTGTGGCCCGTCCTTTCGGTTCCGCTCGCGCTGGCCGTGATGCGCCCGGCCAAGGCCGCCCTGATTGCGCTGCAGTACCGCCATCGCCGGCGCGAGATGCAGGGAGCGTGAACTCGCCCTATCTGCAGGGCGTGACCATCGCCTCTCCGCCCCGCCCCGCTTGGCGCGTTCTTCTGTGGCCGACCGTCGCCGCTTCGGCGGCTCTTGCCATTCTGCTTGCCTTGGGCACTTGGCAGGTGCAGAGGCTGGCGTGGAAGAACGCCTGGATCGCCGATTTGCGCGCGGCTGAGCTGTTGCCGCCGGAACCGCTTCCCACCGCGCTTGACGACCCCGCTTCCGTCGTCTTCCGCCGCTTCGCCGTCATGGGCCGCTTCCGCCATGACCTCTCCGTTCTGGTCGGCGTGCATGAGCGCAACCGGCAGCTCGGCAACTACCTGTTCACGCCGCTGGAGAGGGGTGAGGGCGACCCGGTGTGGATCGTGCGCGGTTGGGTGCCCTACGAGGCGCCATTCGCGGTCGCCAAGCCTGAGGGGGAGGTGACGGTGGTGGGGTTCCTGATGCTGCCGGAGCGTCGCGGCTGGTTCACCCCAGACGACAAGCCGGCAGACCGCCGCTTCTGGGCGTTCGAGCCTGAGGTGATCAACCGCGCGGTGGGGCTTGATCGCTCCGCCCCCTTCGCCATTGCTGCCATCGGCACCGACCGCGACCCCCCCATCCCGCAGCGCCGCCCCGCAACACCGCGCAACGACCATCTCGGCTACGCCATCACCTGGTACGGGCTCGCCATCGCCCTGATCGCGTTCTGGGTGGCCTGGGCCCGCAAACTCCTGCGCGAGGAGCGCGCCCGAGCATGAACGCCACCCCGCCTTCCCTCTCTGCCTACGACCGTTTGCGGGCGCGCTTCCGCCGCCTCGCCCTGATCGAGGAGGCGGCGTCCGTCCTGCACTGGGACACCTCGGTGACCATGCCGCGCGGGTCTGCCGAGGCACGGGCCGAGCAGACCGCCGCTCTCGCCGCCACCGCGCACGCTCTCCTCACTGCCCCCGAGGTGGCTGAGGAGCTCGACTCCGCAGAGGCCTCCGCGCACCGTCTCTCCGACCTCGATCGGCGCAATCTCGCGCTGATGCGGCGCAGATACCGTCGCGCGACCGCTCTCTCGCCCGACCTCGTCGAGGCGGCGGCGCGCGCCAACTCCCGCTGCGAAGCCGCCTGGCGCGATGCCCGCGCTGCGTCAGACTTCGCTGCGGTCGCACCTTCCCTCGAGGAGGTGGTGCGTCTTGCCCGCGACACGGCCGCCGCGCTCTCGGCCGCCACCGGCCTTGCCCCCTACGATGCTCTGCTCGATGGATTCCAGCCGGGGTTGACGGACGCGCGCATCGCCCAGCTCTTCGCCCCTTTGGAGCGGGACCTCCTCGCCCTTCTGCCCGAAGTGGAGGCGCGCGAGGCTGCGCTGGCTCCCGCCATTCCCCTGCCCGGTCCCTTTCCGGCCGAGGCGCAGCGCCGGCTTTGCCGGATGCTCGCCGAACGGGCCGGGCTCGACTTCGCCACCGCTCGCCTCGACGAGAGCACGCACCCGTTCTGCGGCGGCACGCCGACCGACACCCGCATCACCACCCGCTACGACGAGGCCGACCCCGCGCCCGCCATCCTCGGCGTGCTGCACGAGTGCGGCCATGCGCTCTATGAGCGCAACCTGCCGCGTGCCTGGGCGCACCAGCCGCTCGGCGAGGCGGCCGGCATGGCAGCACATGAAAGCCAGAGCCTTATTATTGAGATGCAAGCCTGTGGCTCCGATGCCTTCCTCGCTTGGCTCGGCCCTCGCTTGGCTGAGGAGTTTGGGGGGCCGCCTGAGGCCTATGCGCCGACCAACCTCGCCCGCCTCTGGCGTCGCGTGCGGAGGGGTTTTATCCGAGTCGATGCCGACGAAGTCACGTACCCGCTGCACGTCATCCTGCGCTGGCGTCTCGAGCGGGCGCTGATCGCGGGCGAGCTTGCGGTCGGCGATCTGCCGTCGGCCTGGAATGACGGGTTTGCCCGTCTCTTCGGCCTCACCGTGCCGGATGACCGTCGCGGCGCGCTGCAGGACATCCACTGGTATGACGGGCTGTTCGGCTACTTTCCCTCCTACACTCTGGGGGCGATGGCGGCGGCGCAGATGATGGCGGCGATCCGGTCTGCCATCCCGGACCTCGACGGGGCGCTTGCGCAAGGCGACCTCTCCCCCCTCGTCGCTTGGCTTGTCGCCAAGGTTCATGCGCACGGCTCCCGCTTCGGCTTCGACGAACTGGTCGCCGCCGCCACCGGCCGTCCGCTCGACCCTGCCATGTTCATCGCTCATCTGCGCGCGCGCTACGCGCCCCTGCCTTCCGCCTGAACGCGTTCCGCCCTACCTCTGGCGCGCCATGCGTTACATCTCGACCCGCGGCGAGGCGCCCGTACTCTCCTTCGACGACGCTTTGCTCGCCGGGCTCGCCGTCGACGGGGGGCTTTACGTGCCCGAAGCCTGGCCTGAGCTGTCGCCCGCCGAATGGCGGTGCCTGCGCGGCCTCGACTATCCTGATCTCGCCGCTGAACTCCTCGCTCCCTTCGCTGCTCCGGCCTTCGATCGCGATTCGCTGCGCACGCTCTGCCGCGCGGCCTACGCCCGCTTCGTCCATCCCGCCGTGGCACCGCTCGTTCAGCTCGCACCACACCGTTTCGTGCTCGAACTCTTCCACGGCCCCACCCTCGCCTTCAAGGATTTCGCGCTGCAGCTGTTGGGGCTTCTGTTCGAACGCGTGCTCGCCACGCGCCGGCAGAGGATCACCATCGTCGGCGCCACTTCGGGCGATACAGGGTCAGCCGCGATCGAGGCCTGCCGCGACCGCGCCAATCTCTCCATCGTCATCCTCCACCCGCACGGGCGGGTGAGCGAAGTACAGCGGCGGCAGATGACGACCGTCGCCTCAGCCAATGTGGCCAATCTCGCGGTGACGGGCACGTTCGACGACTGCCAGGATCTCGTGAAGGCGATGTTTGCCGATCGTGCATTCCGCGACGAGGTTCACCTCTCGGCCGTCAACTCGATCAACATCGCCCGTGTCGCGGCCCAGATTCCCTATTACGCTTGGGCGGCGCTTGCGCTCGGCGCGCCCGACCGGCCGATTGCCTTCGCGGTACCGACAGGGAATTTCGGCAACGTGTTCGCTGCCTGGGCGGCCTCCTGCATGGGACTGCCCGTCGCGCGTCTGATTGTCGGCAGCAATCGCAACGACATTCTCGCGCGCTTCTTTTTTCGCAACGACATGACGATTGCTCCGGTCGAGCCCTCGCTCTCGCCCTCGATGGACATTCAGGTGTCGTCGAACTTCGAACGCCTCCTGTTCGAACTCCTCGGCCGCGACGGGGCACGCACAGCGGAGGCGATGCGCGCCTTCCGCGCGACGGGGCGGATGCCGATCCCGCCTTCGGTGTGGGAGGAGGCGCGGCGATTGTTCGCGGGCTTCGCCCTCGACGATGAGGGGACTGTCGCCGAGATCGCGCGCACGCGTCGCGAGGCCGGATACTTGGCCGATCCGCACACCGCGATCGGGCTTGCTGCCGCGCGGGCCTGCGCTCCCGACGACCGTTCGATCCCGGTGGTGGTCGCCGCCACCGCGCATCCGGCGAAGTTTCCCGAGGCGGTCGCCCGCGCAGTGGGTGAACGTCCCGCCCTCCCACCCCATCTTCTTGATCTGATGACGCGCGAGGAACGCTGCGAGGTCGTGCCGAACGATCTCACCCTCGTGCAGTCCCGCATCCGCGCGCACGCACTCAGGAACGCCGCATGACGAACGACCCTTCCATCCGTGTCACACGCCTTCCGTCGGGGTTGACCGTGGTGACGGAGACGATGCCGCGCGTAGCCACCGTCTCGCTCGGCGCCTATGTCACGGCCGGCACGCGCCACGAGCGGGCGGAGGAGAACGGTGTGTCCCATTTTCTCGAGCATATGGCGTTCAAGGGCACGCGCCGGCGCACCGCGGCGCAGATCGCTGAGGAGATCGAGAACGTGGGCGGCCACCTCAACGCCTATACGGCGCGCGAACGCACTGCCTATTACGCCAAGGTGCTGAAGGAGGATGCCGCGCTCGCCACCGACATCATCGCCGACATCCTGCAGCACTCGGTGTTCGACGCCGAGGAGGTCGAACGTGAGCGGGGCGTGATCCTGCAGGAGATCGGCCAGGCCAATGACACGCCCGACGACCTCGTCTTCGACCGCTTCCAGGAGGTGGCCTTCCTCGGCCAGCCGATGGGCCTGCCCACTTTGGGGACGGAGGAGACGATCCGAACGATGCCGCGCGAGGCGCTCCTCGCCTTCCTCCGCCGCCATTACGCGCCCGAACGGATGGTCGTCGCAGCCGCCGGTGCGATCGAGCACGACACATTCCTCGATCTCGTCCGTCGCCACTTCACAGAGCTTCCCGCGGGCGAGGCCGAGCCCCTGCAACCTGCGCGCTACACAGGCGGCGAGGCGCGCGAGGAGGATGATCTCGACCAGGTGCACCTCGTACTCGGCTTTCCCTCCGTCTCCTTTTCCGACCCTGGCTATTATGCTTCGCTCCTGCTCGCCACCCTGTTGGGCGGGGGCATGTCGAGCCGGCTGTTCCAGGAGGTGCGGGAGAAGCGCGGCCTCGTCTACGCCATCAGCGCCTTCGCCTCGCCTTACGACGATGCCGGGCTGTTCGGAATCTACGCTGGCACCGGCGAGAGGGAGCTCGCCGAACTCGTGCCCGTCGTCGTCAACGAGCTCGCCGCCGTGCAGCGCGCGATCACGGAGGAGGAGCTCCAGCGCGCGAAGGCGCAGGTGAAAGCTTCCGTGCTGATGGCGCTGGAGAGCACCTCGGCGCGCTGCGAGCAGCTCGCGCATCAGCTCCTCACCTGGGGGAGGGTGATCCCGACCGAGGAGACGGTGGCGCGCATCGAAGGGGTGACGAGGGAGGAGGTGTCGGCGCTGGCGCGGCGGCTGTTCCGCGCTCGCCCGACTCTGGCCGCGATCGGGCCGATTGCGCGCCTGCCTGCACTCGACACGCTGGGCGAACGTCTCGCCGCCTGAATGCCCGCAAGGGCGTCAGCGCGCCGTCACCGCGCGCCGCCGAGCACCGAGCTGCAGCGCAATCGCAATACCGGCGAGGCCCGCGCCGACCAAGTCGGTGATGAGCCCGGGCTGAATCAGGGTGAAGGCTGCCGCCACCATCAGCCCGCGCTCCAGCCAACCCGCGCGCGCGATCAGCCAACCGTGCAGGCCGGCGGCGAGCAGAACGCAGCCCAAGGAGGCGGTTGCGAAGGCGTGCGCCACCTCCCACCACGCGCCAATCATCAGCAGAGCCGGTGCATGGACGAACATGAAGGGCACGATGTAGCCGGCCGAGCCGAGCCGCACAGCAGCAAGCCCCGAGGCCCAGAGCTCCGACCGCGCAAGCCCTGCTGCGGCGAACACGGCGAGTGCCACGGGTGGTGTGATGGCGGAAAGGATGGCGAAGTAGAAAGCGAACATGTGCGCCGCAGGCGCCGCGACGCCGAGGCGGATCAGGGCGGGCACCAGCAGCGAGACCATGACGATGTAGGCGGGCGTGGTTGGCATGCCCATGCCAAGGATGATCCCCGCCACCATGGTGAGCAGGAGAGCAAGCAAAAGACTGTTCTGCGCCGCCGCCAGCACGTACTGCGTGAACACGATACCTAGGCCTGAGAGCGTGATCACGCCGATCACGATGCCGGCGCAGGCGCAGGCCATGGCCACCGCAAGCGATCCAGTGGCGCCCTCGATCAGCGCACGCCAGACGTTTTGAATCGTCACCGTTTCGCGCGTGGAGCGACGCAGGGCAGCGACCGGAAAACAGGCCGCCGTGCCGGCGAGCGCGGAGAGGGGGGCGGAGTAGCCAAGAAAGAGCCCGCCCAGCACGATCGCGATCGGGATTGCGAGATGGCCCCGCTCGCGGATGACGCGCGCAAGGCGCGGCACCTCCTCGCGCGAAAGCCCCGAGAGCCCGCTGCGACGGGCTTCGAAATGCACCGCGGCGAAGGCCGCGACATAGAACAGGAGCGCCGGCAACAGCGCCCAGGCGATCACCTGCAGATACTGCACCTGCAGGAACTCGGCCATGACGAACGCCGCCGCCCCCATGATCGGCGGCATGATCTGCCCGCCGGTGGACGCCACCGCCTCGACGGCGGCGGCAAAGGGCGGACGGAAACCGGTTCGGATCATCAGCGGAATGGTCACCTGGCCGGTGACCATCACGTTCGCCACCGCTGACCCAGAGACGGAACCGAAGAGGGACGAGGAGACGACGGCAACCTTGGCGGGACCGCCGACGGAGCGGCCGGTCAGCGCGAGCGAGAAGTCCATGAACAGCCGCCCCACGCCAGAGCGTTCCATGAACGCGCCGAACAGCACGAAGACGACGACGAAGCCGGCGGATACACCGAGCGTCGAGCCGAAGATTCCCTCGGTGGTGAGGTAGAGCTGATCGAGCAGAGTGGGCAGCGGTTGCCGCAGCACGGTCGCGCCGAGCAGGAGGAAGACGACCGCGGTCAGTGGCAGCGCCCAGCCCACGGCACGCCGTGTCGCTTCAAGAACGAACGCCACGCAAAGCCAGCCCCACAGCGTATCGGCGGGGGTCGGGTCGTCGATGTAAATGATCCTGTTCACCACCTGGTCGTAGGTGAGGAACAGGTGCGCGACCGAGGCGATGGCAAAGAGGCCGAGGAGCCAGTCCGCGATCCCGGGCGAGGTCCGTCGCCGCAGAGGGTTCGTGAGAAAAACGAGGGCGAAGGCGAAGATCAGGTGGGTGCCGCGGAAGAACACCGCCTCCGGTGGGCCGAAGGCGGTGGTCCAGATGTGGTAGCCGGACATCGCCGCGGCGATGCCGCCCGTGACCCAGCTGATGAGCTGCGCGTGGGTCACGCGCCGACCCTTTTCGTGTCCGTTGAGTGGCGGTTCAGCCGCCGAGCGCTCCCACTTCGCGGTAGAAACGTTGCGCGCCCGGATGGAGCGGCACGCCGATGTCCATCGCCATCTCCTTCGGGGTGAGGCCGCGCATGCCGGCATAGACCGCGGCCATCGCCTCCACGTTCTGCGCTGCTGCCTGCACCATGGCGTGCACCAGGGCTTCCGGCAGGTCGCAGGAAGCAATCAGGTGCGTGAAATAGCCCGGCACCGTCACCGGCTCGCGCTGGTTCGGATAGGTGTTGGCCGGGATCGTCACCCCGACGTAACCAGGGTTTAGCTTGCGCAAACCCTCGATGTAGGGCGCGAGATCGAGCACCCGGATGGCGCGGGCCGAGGCGAGATCCATGACCGAACTCGCCGGGATGGCGGTGCCGAGGGTGAAGCCGTGCGCGTTGCCGTCGCGCAGAAGCCCCACCGCGTCCGTGTAGGAGGCCTGGAAGGAGGCTCGGATGTCATTGTAGGTCAGCCCTGCCACCTGCAGGATCTGCTGCGTGATCACCTCAGCCGTGTTGCCACGCGGCTGGATCACAATCGTTTTGCCGCGAAAGTCCTCGATGCGGTTGATGCCCGAATCCGCCAGCACCACGGCCTGGAAGTACTGCGGGTAGAGGGTGGCGAGGTGGCACACTTTGCGCGTGGGTGCCGGGAACGGTGGGCGGCCGGCCAGCCCGTCTACCGT
>CALBEG010000107.1 GCA_937927455.1 uncultured Elioraea sp.
TTCACGTGCAGCTTCTGCAGCCAATGGAAGTTCTGGCGCGACTACCGCATTCGCGACCCGAAGCTGGTAGTGGACGAGATCGAGCAGCTCGTGAAGGAGCACGACGTGGGCTTCTTTATCCTCGCGGATGAGGAGCCGACGATCAACAAGAAGAAGTTCGTTGCCTTTTGCGAGGAGCTGATCGCACGCAAGCTGCCGGTGCTGTGGGGCATCAACACACGCGTCACTGACATCCTGCGCGACGAGGATCTGCTGCCGATGTACCGCAAGGCAGGGCTGATCCACATCAGCCTTGGCACGGAAGCGGCGGCCCAGCTCAAGCTGGACCGCTTCAACAAGGAAACCACCGTCGCGCAGAACAAGAAGGCGATCGAACTGTTGCGCAAGAACGGGATCGTGTCGGAGGCGCAATTCATCGTCGGCCTCGAGAACGAGACGATCGAGACGCTGGAAGAGACCTATCGGATGGCGATCGACTGGGACCCCGACATGGCGAACTGGGCGATGTACACGCCCTGGCCCTTCAGTGACCTGTTCCAGGAACTCGGCGACAAGGTCGAGGTGTTCGATTTCGAGAAGTACAACTTCGTCACCCCGATCATGAAGCCGGACGCGATGGATCGCGGCACTCTGCTCGACCGCACGATGCACAACTATCGCCGCTTCTACATGCGCAAGACATTCCTCGGCTACCCTTGGACGCGGGATCGGCTGAAGCGGCGCTATCTGATGGGCTGCCTGAAGGCGTACATGAAGTCGGCCTTCCAGCGGAAGTTCTACGACCTCGGCAAGTTCGGCTACTGGGGACCGCAGACGAAGAACCGTCTCAGGTGGAACTTCGACGAGTCGCGCACGCTTGAGGCGCTGCCGGACAGCGCGCCGCCAAACGCGATGTGGAAGACAGTACATCGCCGCAAGCCCAAGGGTGGTACCGTCCGGCCGGCCGAGATGGTCAAGGTGTGCGGCGGCGGCATCGAACAGATGGAGGAGAAGCCGCAGCCCTTCGGTCCTGCCGCACCAAAGCCGGTGAAGCGGATCGACTTCGTCAAGGCTTGCGGTGGCGGCAGCGACCAGTCGCTGGAAGCCGCGGACAATCGTCCGAACGCCTGAACCCGCCATGGACGGTGGCGGTCGGGGCGTTCAGCGTGACAGGCGGGGCAGCACTGCGACGGGCAGGATTGGCCCTAATGCGATCACCCGTTTTGCGGAGGCGCTGCGGGCGCGATGCGGTGACGAAACAACCGGTCGGGTCTTCGCCGATGCCGGTCTCGCCCGCTACCTGGCCAATCCGCCTCTGGACATGGTGGACGAGGTCGACGTCGTCGCGCTGCACCGCGCCGCACGCAGGCTCCTGCCACTTGCAGTCGTCGAGGACGTGTCGCGCGAGGCTGGCGATCGCACAGCGCGCTACCTGCTCGCGCACCGCATTCCGCGCGTGGTGCAGCGGCTGCTCCGCATGCTCCCTCCACCGCTCTCGGCCCGCGTGCTGGCACGGGCGATCAGCAGACACGCCTGGACCTTTGCCGGTTCCGGTCGTTTCCATGTCGACTATGGACCGCCGCTTGCCTTCATTATCGCCGACGGGCCGCTCGGCCGTGGCCTGCAGACTGCCACCCCCGCTTGCGGCTACTTCGCTGCGACCTTCGACGGGCTTTTTCGTGCCTTGATCCACCCCGAGGCCAACGTGGTCGAGACGGCCTGCCAGGCGGCAGGCGCGCCGGCCTGCGTCTTCACCGCCACCTGGCCCGGGGGCCTCACCAGGCGACGACGCGCCGATAGAGGTGCCAGGTTGCGTGGCCCAGAACCGGCAGCACCACTGCAAGCCCGATGAGTAGCGGCAGCGCGCCGAGGATGAGCAACACGGCGACCGTCAGGCCCCACAGAAGCATCGGGATCGGATTGCTGGCGACGGCGGCAACCGAGGTGCGGACCGCCGTCCATGGATCGGTGGGCCGATCCAACAGCAACGGGAAGGAGACAACGGTCAAACTCAGCACGAAAGCGGCGTAGACGAAGCCGACGCCATTGCCGATCAGGATCAGCCGCCAGCCCTCCGGAGTGGAGAGCGCCGCGGCGAGAAGGGCACCCATGGTCTCGCCATGCGGCCCGTCGCCGAGGGTGGCGAGCCAGATCAGCCGGGCGGACACCAGCCAGGCGAGGAAGATCGCGAACAGCATCGCGCCAAGCACCAGGATGGAGCCGAGTGCGGGCGAACGGAGGGCGGAGAAGGCCGTTAGCAGGGAGACGGGCTCGCCGCGCTCGCGCCGGCGGCTGATCTCATAGAGACCAAGCGCGACCACAGGCCCCATCAGTGAAAGGCCAGCAAGGAGAGGAAAAAGCAGCGGTAAAAGCCCCCCGGTGACAAAGCGGGCGGCGATGAAGCCGACGATCGGATAGAGAAGTCCGAGGAACAGGATCTGGGTCGGGATGGTGCGGAAATCCTCCCAACCGCGCGCAAGCGCGTCGCGCAGGTCGGCCAGGGTGATGCGGCGGATGGCCGGGGAAGGGTCGGTGTAAAACCCCCGCTGCGGCACGATCACGTCAGCCATGATGATCCTCCTGGCTGTTCATGCGGCATGCTCACCTGGACAGCCGCACCCGTTCTCGTTTTCTAGCAATAAGACGATACGATCCGCCGTTTGGGCCCTCGATCACGGAGCCGTGTGTTCCGCGCTTTGTGAACAGACGCTGAGCGGGGGCCGACAAGGCTGCCTCCCGGTGCTAAAAGCGCCATCAGCGAAGACCATGCACGGGAGACCACGCCAGATGTCGCTGACCCGCCGCACCAGCTTCCGCCTCAGCCTCGGCCTTGCAGCCGCCGCGCTCGTGCCCTTGGCCCGCGTCGCGGTGGCGCAGCAGCAGGGGCCGTTCACCCTGCCCCCCCTGCCTTACGCCTTCGACGCCAACGAGGCGGCGATCGATTCCCGCACCATGGAAATCCACTGGCGGTTTCACCACGGCGCGCAGGTGAACAATCTCAACGCGGCCGTCTCCGGCCATAGCGCGATCGCCCAGATGCCGCTCGATCAGATCCTGATGAAGCTCGCCGAGATGCCGGAGAGCGTGCGCACCGCGATCCGCAACAACGGCGGCGGGCATGCCAACCATTCGATGTTCTGGGTGATCATGGGCGGCAAGGGTGGCGAGCCCTCAGGCGAGCTCGCCGCTGCGATCGCGCGGGACTTTGGCAGCTTCGCCTCCTTCAAGGAGCAGTTCGAGCGTGCTTCGAACACGCTGTTCGGGTCGGGCTGGGCGTTCGTCACCGTTTCGCGCGACGGACGGCTCGCCATCGTGCAAAAGCCGAACCAGGACAATCCGCTGATGGACGGCAACCGTGTGCTGATGGGCAACGATGTTTGGGAACACGCCTACTATCTGCGCTACCAGAACCGCCGGGCGGAGTATGTGCGCAACTGGTGGAATGTGCTCGATTGGGGGAAGATCGCCGAGCGGTACGTCGCCGCGAAGGCCGGTGCGCTGACCATCTGACTGCTTGCCATGGCCGCGGCGGCGAAGCGCCGGTGTGGAGCGCGGGCGCACGGCGCCTCAGAGGAGGGCGAGCTGACGCGCGTGCCCCTCCTTGGTGCGCCGCGGCGGGGTGAAGGCGGAACAATCGAGCCCCTCGCGCGGACGGTCGAGGCCGAGGCGCCGCGCTGCGATCTCGAAGCGGCGCGCGAGGGTTGCAGCGTATACCCCCTCGCCCGAGAAGCGCGTGCCGAAGCGCGGATCGTTCAACCGGCCGGCGCGAGTCTCGCGAATGAGCGCGAGCACGCGCCGGGCGCGGTCGGGATAATGCGTCTCAAGCCATTCGGTGAACAGCGCGCCCAGCTCGTGCGGCAGGCGGAGCAGGACGAAGGCAGCTGAGGTCGCGTCGGCCCGCGCGGCGGCCTGAAGAATTTGCTCCAGTTCCGCATCGTTCAGACCCGGGATCATCGGCGCGGCAAGCACGCCCACAGGCACGCCCGCAGCGGCCAGTTCAGCGATCGTTTGCAGCCGCCGCGACGGCGTGGCCGCGCGCGGCTCCATCAGCCGAGCGAGACGCCGATCGAGCGTGGTGACGGAGAGGTGAACGCGCACGAGGCGTTGCCGCGCCATCGCGCACAGCAGATCGAGGTCGCGCAGCACCAGAGCCGACTTGGTTACGATCGTGCACGGGTGGCGGGCTTCGAGCAGAACTGCGAGGATCGAGCGGGTGATGCCGAGGCGGCGTTCGACGGGCTGGTAGGGATCGGTGTTCGAGCCGAGCGCGATAGGCCGCGGCTTGTAGCCAGGGCGACTGAGCTCGCGCGCAAGCAACCGAGCCGCATCTGGTTTGAACAGAAGCTTCGTTTCGAAATCGAGCCCAGGCGACAGACCGAGCCAAGCGTGCGAAGGCCGAGCATAGCAATAGATGCAGCCGTGCTCGCAGCCGCGATAGGGGTTGATCGCGCGATCGAACCCGAGGTCCGGGCTCTCGTTCCAGGCGATCACGCTGCGGCTCGCATCGCGCGTCAGCGTCGTTGCGAGCGGAGGAGGGTCGCGCATTTCCTCCTCCAGCGTGCCCCAGCCATCGTCCACAGCAGAGGAGACGACATGGTCATAGCGGCAGGGCGGGCTTGACATCGCACCGCGACCCTTGCGCGCACCTGCTCCCTGCTGAGCCTGCAGTGAGCCCTCCATATTGTTCCTACGCTCCCCGTACATCGACGCTGGAAGGATGGCACCGTGCTCCGCCACGGTCAAGAACAAAACAAGAACATCAACGGTTGTCGTTGTCGATCTCTGCCGGTGGTTCTGGCAGGCTTAGACTGTGGACCTCTCCGTCGTCATCCCCACCCTCAATGCGGCGAAAGCCTTGCCCGGCACGCTCGCCTCTCTCGGCACACTGCCGCGCGAGATCATCGTCTCCGACGGCGGCTCGACCGATGACACCGTGGCCATCGCACGGGCGTTCGGCTGCCGTGTCGTCACCGCCCCACGCGGACGGGGCAGCCAGCTCGCTGCCGGTGCGACAGCAGGGCAAGCATCCTGGCTTCTCCTGCTGCACGCGGACACGCGCCTTGCACCTGGATGGGCAGAGGCCGCGATTCGCCACATGGGGACAAATCCGCACAAGGCGGGCTATTTCCGCTTTTGCCTCGACGATGTGGCGCAGGCGGCGCGGCGGCTCGAGCGCGCGGTGGCTTGGCGTTGCCGCGTGCTCGCCCTGCCCTATGGCGACCAGGGGCTGCTGATCGCCCAGCACTTGCTCCGCTCCGTCGGCGGCATCCGTCCCCTGCCGCTGATGGAGGACGTGGATCTCGTATGCCGGCTTGGACGCGAACGGCTCGTCGCACTCGACGCTGTAGCGGTGACCAGCGCCGACCGCCACCGTCGCGACGGCTACGTGTGCCGCAGCGTGCGCAACCTTCTTCTTCTTGGCCTCTGGTTCGCCGGCGTGCCGCCTCGGCTGCTAGCCAGGCTCTACTGAGAGCCGTTGCGTCTCTGACTCATTCTCCCGCCGGAAGATGCTCCTTGAGCCGCGGCATCAGTTCGATCAGGTTGCAGGGACGGTGGCGATTGTCGAGCTGAAAGCGGAGGATGTCGTCCCACGCGTCGCGGCAGGCGGAGGGAGATCCGGGCAGGGCGAACAGGTAGGTGCCACCCGCAACACCGCCGACCGCACGCGACTGGATCGTCGAGGTGCCGATCTTCTGGTAGCTCAGCATGCGGAAGAGTTCGCCGAAGCCGTCGATCGGTTTCTCGATCACGCGCGCGAACGCCTCCGGAGTGACGTCGCGGCCGGTGACGCCTGTCCCACCCGTGCTGATCACGACATCGATCGCAGGATCAGCAATCCAGCGGCGCAGCAGCTGCTCGATCGCCTTCGCGTCGTCGCGGACGATTTCGCGCGCGGCCACGCGGTGCCCTGCCCCAGTGATGCGTTCCACCAGCGTATCGCCAGAGCGGTCGGTCTCCAGAGATCGCGTGTCGGAGACGGTCAGCACCGCGATGTTGACGGGTATGAAGGGTCGCGTTTCGTCGATCCGCGTCATGGCCTTGCCCTCTCCGCGCGCCATTCGGGCGCGCCTCGCTGCGAGCGTGGGTCAGTTCAGCTGCCAGCGGGCCGGGACATCCGCCCCATTCGTCCCACCGCCAGCTGTCGTCTGATCCGCGAGACCATAGCGGGGGAACCGCCCCGAGGCGAGGGCATCGAGCGAGGGGGCGGGACGGCGCAGGCGGCTCGCGTAGATCCAGGAGAAGGCCAGCACACGCTGCACATAGGCCCGCGTCTCATGCACGGGAATGGTCTCCAGGAACAGCAGCGGATCGTTCCGATAATCCATCGACTGCATCATCCGCGCAAGCGCGCCCGGGCCAGCGTTGTAGGCGACGAGCAGGCGCAGCAGATCGCCCTCGACCTCGGGACGACGCGCGAGATAGGCGATGTAGCGGCTGCCGATGTCGAGGTTCAGCTCGAGCTCGTGCAAGCGGTGCCGCGCTCGCCCCGCGAGCTCGGGCTGGCCTGCAACATAGCTCGCGGTGAGCGGCATGATCTGCAACACGCCGCGCGCTCCGGCCGCGCTGACGGCTCCGGCGTTGAAGTTGCTCTCAACACGGGCGATCGCGACGACGAGGGCGGGATCGACGGCCGTCTCGTCCGGGCGCCAGGCGGGCAGTGGGAACAGCGCATAGTCGCGTGGCCGGCCGTCGCGGCTCTCCACCAGCGGGGCGATTCGCATGGCGAGATCGGCCATGCCGGACTGGCTCGCCACAACCAGGATGGCGCGGGCCAGCGCAGCGTTGTCCAGTGCGGCGGCGGCAAGGCGACGCAGTTCCGCTTCCGCCCGCTCCGCCTGGCCAATCTGAAGCAGGGCAAGCGCCCGCAGCCCCTGTGCGGTTTCGGCCAACACAGCGACTTCGTTCTCGCCCAACACGTCGCGCTCCCAGGCAAAGCCTGGCGCGAGGCCGAGAGCACGTCGGGCGAGCAGGCCATAGAGGCTGCGGGTTGCCTGCGCCGCCTCCAGAAGCCACGGCACATAGGCGCGATGGTCGCGCACGCGAAGAGCGGCACGCGCTGCCCAAAAGGCCGCCGCCGCGCGTCGCGCCGATGTGCCGATCGGGGCATGGGCGGCGCGTTCAAAGTGTCGGCGCGCGTCCTCGAACCGGCCGAGCCGCCACGCCGCGAGCCCGCCCGCCCAGGCGAGGTCCGCCACCTCGCTCCCCCCGTCGCGTGCGAACTCGCGAACCACTGCCAGAGCATCTGCATCCCGGTTGGTCAAAAACAGCGCCAATGCGATCTCACCCGCCACACTCGCCGCGTAGCCGGCGTCGCGCGTCCTTGCCCGGCGCAAAGCGGCGAGAGCGGCGGCCGGATCGTCGTTGCGCAAATGGGCACGGACGGCGCGGTCGAGAGCGGGATCGCGCAGGAAGGCCCGCGGCGTGGCGGGTGAAGAGTCGGCTGAGGCATCGAGGTTTGGCAAAAGCGGCTCTTCGGGCTCGGGCGGCAGGAGCGCGCCGCGGGGACTGCGTGCCCGAAGCAGGCGATGGATCCGTCCGGCATCGGGGTGGTCGGCGTAAGCGGTGAGCCAAGCCGCTAACTCCTCAGGCCGGGCACGCCAGTGGCGCCCGAGCAGACGGTCGGCGAGCACGTGACCGACCAGAAGAGAATCGTGCAGCGTGAGGAGATCGGCGTCTGCCTGCGCGAAACGGCCCTGGGCCTGGGCGGCGAAGATGCGGCGATAAGCGGCCGCGTCGGCGGGTCCCAGCACCGCGGGCAACCCGCCGGGGCCGGCGTGCGGGCGGGGCGCAACGAGCGCCATCTGGTCCTGCGCGCTCGCCACCTTCCCGCCACCGGCGAGCGCGAGGAAGGCCGCCCCTACGATCAGCCGCGCGGTTTGCCCGCGCAGGCCGGCGTGATCCATCCCCTGCATGAGTCCCCGCCTAACCGACACGCTGCTGTCGCGTCCACGTCGATGTACGGGACGAATCACAAGGATCGAGATGACGGTCGCGCCATCAAAGGCCTGCAGCACGATCCTCGTGTGCCTTAGTTTTGCCTCACCTGTGGCGAGACCTCATCGAGGCGGCGACGCAACAGAAGAAGGTCGGTCCACGCCTCACGCTTCGCTCCCGGATTGCGCAGCAAATAGGCTGGATGCAGCGTCGCAAGCGTTGGCACCGGCTCGACCAGGGGGAGAATTTCGAGCATGCGCCACCGTCCGCGCAGCCGGGTGATGCCCTCCCGCGCGCCGAACAGCGCCCTCGCGGGAACGCCGCCCGCCAACACCAGAAGTTTTGGTTTCGCCAAGGCAATGTGCCGCTTGAGGAACGGCAGGCACAGGGCAATCTCAGTGTCGGTCGGGCTGCGGTTGCCTGGCGGACGCCAGGGCAACACGTTGGTGATGTACACCGTGCCCTCGCGACGCGACAGGCCGATCGAGGCAAGCATCCGATCCAGAAGCCGGCCCGACGGCCCGACGAAGGGCAGTCCCTCGCGATCCTCCTCGGCGCCCGGGCCCTCACCGACCAACATCACCGGCGCCCCCGGCACGCCATCGGCAAAGACGAAGTTGGTTGCGGTCTCCCGCAAAGCGCAGCCGTCGAACGCGGCGAACAGCTCGCGCAGGGCCTCAAGCGTGTCGGCTGAAGCGGCCGCGCGTTCCGCCTGCGCTACCGGACCAGCGATGGGGGGAGCGGCAAGCCGGGGCGCCTGCGGAGAAAGCGCCGTGAACGAGAGCGCAGAATCACGGGCAACCGCAGACAGCGGCGGCACAGGGGAAGCGGCGAGCTCCGCCGGAGCACCGAAGCGATTCCGCGGCGTCTCCTCGAGTGCCTCGTCCGCACCCCAGGCGAGCTGCACAGCGAGGGCAACGAGAAGCTCCGCCTCACCCCGGCCGCCTCTTTCCCTCGGATCGCTGCTCATCTCCTCGCCTGCCCTCGTCAACCCGGCGGAATGGCCCTATCTCGGCAGGGCGCAACCAGGAGTATGGACATGACGCGCGAACGAATGGAATTCGACGTGCTGATCGTGGGCGCGGGGCCCGCAGGTCTTGCCGCCGCCATACGCCTCAAGCAGGCCGCCGGCCAAGCCGGCCGTGAGCTTTCCGTCTGCGTGCTCGAGAAGGGTGCCGAGGTCGGTGCCCACATCCTGTCTGGCGCCGTCATCGAAACCCGGGCGCTCGACGAACTCCTGCCAGACTGGCGGGCACTCGGCGCGCCGATCAGCACCGAAGCGCGCAGCGACCGCTTCCTGTTGCTGACCGAACGACGCGCGATCCGCCTGCCCAC